>DASUTC010000347.1 GCA_036374795.1 Herpetosiphonaceae bacterium | reverse complement strand
CAGCGCCTCAAGCGCCACCTGAAACTTGAATTGGGCGCTCCGGCGCTGCCGCTTTTTGGTCATGCGTCCCTCCACATGCGCTTCAAAGATCCTAGCAGATCTTTACGTCACACGTGGTCTAGTTTTTGGGACCAATCATACCGGTTCGTACAATACGTTAAGTGGAATATAACGATCGCCTATCGACTAATCTTGTTGGCAGTCAGTTTTTTGCACGCTTGTACAACAAGTAAAGAAAAGTAGTATTATGAAGCTCGCTACGAATCATCGAGCCTACATCTAGTTGGAAGTATGTATGAAATCTTTCATTATCTTTCCTCAAACTGCTTGGACAAGTGCAGGTTTAGGCTTTGCTGGAATACATCACCTCAGCCAAGCATTACTGAAGAGCGGCGTTAAGTGCAAGGCACAACGTGAATACCAAGCTATTATCTTTGAGTTTGAGGAGTTGCGCGAGGAAGTGCTAGAGCTAGTAAGCAAGGAGCTTCCTGATGGCTATGAAATCCCTATAGTATTCAATGGGCAGTGCATGATTGTTTCTAATGATACTACTGTCCTCTGCAATGCAGATGATGATAAGTTTCAAAGATTGCTACGAGATGCACATTTGCAAGTCACTTCACAAGAGGAAATGGAAGATGAGTTGACCAAGCTTCCACTTAACGAAATCAATAAGATGTGTGATATATTCGCTCATGTAGAAGGTGCTGTTCTACCTCTTACAGAGTTTGATATTGAGAAGATACTAGCTAGTATAGCAATAGACAAGACTTATAAACACAAACTTGCTGGAATATTAGTGGACATCAAAACAATCTGGTTCGCTTTGCAGTACGATCTAAGTCAAATGAGTCGGAATGCTTCTGAATTTATCGAACAAAACTACATGTTTTACGGATCATCTACCTTAAGATTTTCACAAGAAGAGATTGATTATACGAAACGATTCAAGCGCTACATGTACATCAACAATGCGATCGTAAGAATTAGAGCCTTGTGGGAGAAACTAATCGGCCTAGCGATTCTATTAGAGTGTCCAGATCGATTTGATGAAATCCTCAAGGCTAAACGAGTGAGAGCAACATTTGTCAAGAATTTTAGAGATGCCCGCAACCCAATTACGAGGTCTATCTGGGATCGCATTCATTCTATTGACCCCTTTGAAGAAAGATTCCGAACACCTGAGTTGCACAAGATAGGTAGAACGATTGGGTGGGCAGCTCAGGAAACGTTAGGTGAAGAGACAAATCGTCTACTTGCCCACTGTAACGACTTAAATCGACTGCTCAGAGAAATGTTAAAATCACTTGAGTCTTAAAAATTGTGCCCTTGCCGATCCAGATGCTGCACCCGGACGCTAGCAGCCGTAATGAACATGAACTGCAAGCAAATAGAGGGCATTTAGAGGATTAGCACGAAGAGTCCCTTTCAAGGACGCCAAAGGCGCTTGCGAGCGAAGCAACGTCCTTGACACGGGCGATACCATTGGCACCCATGCTCCCTGGCGCAGCCACCCTTTACTCAAATCGGTTAGTTATCATACCAATGGAGCCAACTGTTATGGAACGACTGGATCGTGAACCGCAGGATAAGGAGTTTTTTAGCCTCTTTGTTACTGCTGTGAAAGACGGAGTGGAGATTGTTCGTACCCTTGAAGCAAATAAAAAGTATATAGGTAGCCATTTTGATTGGCCTACGATCAGTTATACAGAGAACGGGATGCCAAGTTTTTCCCAGACCATATTTTCAGGAACAACTAATTACGGAGAGCCATTTCGCAAAGGATCGTCAGCTACTGTAGACTATACAACAATTCCGTCTTTTATGATGCTTATTAATTATCTGAAAAGCAAAGATGAATTTTATAAACATCTTGGTGTACCAGAACACGCAATGATTGCAGGTATTAATTTTTTCGAGATTAGTGCTGTTATGCTAATAACCAACACTATAGACAGGTATATGCATCTCTACAGGGATGATCCTTTTTCTGAAAGCCTTATTTTACCCATGTATTTATTGATAGAAAATAGTATATTTCACAATGATTTGAACATCAATATTCTTATTCCAATTCTTTTACTAAACTTTGACTCAGATAATATTCAATTTGATAATGGTTTTAGTATAGTACGGATGACAGATGATTTTCAACTGGCTCGTGTTCTAAATCGTGGACTTGCTCTAGGTATTCATCATTTTGTATCTGATTCTGCTACCCACGCATTTGTAATTAAGAATTGGCATATTAAGAATAATGGTTTTTGGGATGTTACAAACGGGCTTTCAAATATCGCGAACTATCCGATCCATCATATAGATACATTCTTTGCTGCTCTCCGTATCGTAACAGGCTTGTACACAGGATACGCACAAATTTTATCTCAACCTATAGATTGGGCATTTAGGTTTACTGCCTACCTGCCTCCAGTTCATGGTATTACCACGCGCTCCTATCCCAAATGGTTTGATGAAGGCCACTGGAGAAGCACTTTACCTATTGTTACCTATCAACAAGCTATAGAGATAGGAAACATTTTTTCCAAGCTCTTGAACATGAACGTTAATGAGGTTGGCATTGCAGCTCGAAGGTTAAATATGTGCCTGTCTCGTGACAACGAAGAGGATTCTATATTGGATGCGACCATAGCTATGGAAACACTTCTATCTGATGACGAGCGCCAAGAGATGACACATAAACTTGCATTAAGAATGGCTGCTATATCAAGGCTATTACCAGATCAAGAGTTTACTCCCCTTGAGATATACCAGATTGTTAAGCATATTTACGCGTATCGTTCAGCTATTGTGCATGGAAGCTCTAAGGCAACTAAGAAGAGAGAGTTTACATTTAGAGATAACAAGAAGATTTCAACTGTTAAGGTTGCAGTTGAGCTATTGCGAATGGCTCTTAAGATTCTTCTATTGAATCCAGAGTATTTGAAGCCTGTAAAAATTGATGAGGAACTTTTATTAGGTAGCTTTACTAACTAGCTTTTATCTATTGTTGGTTCTACTTTTGCTGGTGTGAGCAAATAGCTCTAATTTACCTGATTCGTTCCATTATATTGGCAACATTATTTTAGAGTAACTTTATAAACGAGGTATTCATAATGACTATGCACTTTACTAGGATTACAATTTCTCGCGATCTTATTCGTGATGAAGTAATAAATTATGTACGCGAGAATCGAGCGTCTCTCAGTCTTCCCCAGCCTATAGAATATACAGGGGCATATATTGTTGGTACACACGAATGGTTTAACCAGACAAAACAGGTGGGAATATCAATCAATACTATTATTGACATGATTTACAACAAACTAATATCATCTGGTAAAGCTAGAACTGAAAATGTTGCTGTTAATAACAGTTCAACAATGACGACTTTCAATGCTTATTTTCCTCTACAAGTTAAGACTATTATTCTTGAGGAAATACTAGATCTTACTCGACTCGGTGTACTCACCCTACTACAGTTTACACCAAAAAATCAAGGAATTAACTACGACTTCGTTTTCGATGTGAGGTCTGACAGAATAGTTCTCACGGAGTACGGATCTCGCTTTATTACCGAGGCATCTCCTCTTCCTTTTTTCTCGAATCAGTATCTAGGTATATTGAGACAAGTGTCTGAACCCGACGATGAACTGCAAGCGTACCTTTCTGAAGGCATTACTTGCTTACGAAACCAGTTAGCGCGCGCTGCCGCAATCTTATTGCGATTAGCAGCAGAACACAGCCTGGACAAACTTATTGATTCAACAAAGCTGGCAATACCAACAGATCAAGAGCGTAGTTCGTTTATGGAAAAGATACGGAAAGCATCGACCAATCTCCAGCAGCGTGCAGAGGTAGCATTTCAAAAGCTGGAGTCATCTTCGGGATTAATACCAAGTCAACTTGACAAGTCGGTAAGGTATCAACTACGTGCTGCCTTTCATTCGATACGGGAGCTTGGTGGAAGAGCAGCTCACAAGTCCAATAATATATTGCTACAAGAAGTCACAGACCATTATACGCTTTATGCAGGGTCAGTATATTCGATTGTCAACCAAGTAATTGACTACCAGACGACTCAACGTTTATCCCCTCCTCCAACCTAACTAGATGGCATTAGAATGTCCTTCTTGACACCAGGTCTTATTCCACATCATCTAGGTTTTACGAGATTCGTTATACTGCCTGGGATGGAGGAATTCATGCAAAATATCAGGTCATGGATTGCCCTAATAAGTGAAAAATGGTGGGCACTTTTTACAGTTTACCTCTCATTGTTTGTTCTTACATATGGGGGCATATGGTTCTGGATAGAGCCATTGTCCATCCCTGATAGGATTGGCTTTTGGAACAACCAAGTAGTTGAGAGACTCGTTGTTCACATTGTTGCATCGTTTCTGTTTGCATCCCACATAACGTTACTACTAGGCGGGATTAGTGCTACTCAACGAGATCGAAAGCGACGCCAAGAACTGCAACAACGTGAACAGATTCTCCAGAAGCTCAATGCTGAGAAGACAGCACTGGAAACTGAATTAAAGAGCCAGATAGATGAATTACAGAGAAGTATCTTAGAGCGTGTTTAACAATTAATGCTTCGGTCGGTACACTATAGCCATGCCAGCGAAAAAACTCATCGACCAACCAGCACGTCGGACGCGACGCTATCCCACCGATATGACTGATGCCGAATGGCAACTCATTGCCCCGTACCTGGCACCGCCGACTGGTCCTGGCGCACCGCGTACCGTTGATATGCGGGCGGTAGTGGACGCGCTCTGGTATCGCTTGCGCACCGGCTGCCAGTGGCGCATGTTGCCCAGCGACTTTCCGCCCTGGTCGACGGTCTACTATTACTTCCGCCAGTGGGGTGATGATGGCACGTGGGAGCGCATCAACACCGCCTTGCGGCAGGAAGTCCGGCGGCGAGAAGGACGTGATCCGGAACCGAGTGCCGCCATCATCGATAGTCAAAGTCTCAAAACCACCGAAGTCGGCGGCGAACGCGGCTACGATGGCGGAAAAAAAAGTAACGGGACGCAAACGGCACATCGCGGTTGATACCTTGGGTCTCCTGTTGGTCGTCGTGGTCCATGCGGCCTCGCTCTCGGATACCGAAGGCGCGCTGGATGTCGGAGCCAAATTACGCGGGCGCGTTCCCCGGTTACAACTCGTCTGGGCAGATCAAAGCTATCGCCAGACGATGATTGCGTGGTTTGCCCACACTTTGCGCTGCGTCGTCGAGATTGTCGCCCGTCGACCAGAGCCCGGCTTCCACGTGCTGCCGCAACGCTGGAAAGTGGAGCGCACCTTTGGCTGGTTCAACCGCTCGCGGCTGCTGAGTAAGGAATACGATGTCTACACCGAGGTGAGCGAATATTGGGTCTATTTAGCCTCCATTCAGCTCATGATGCGTCGATTGGCGCGCACCAGTCATAACGGTCAACAGGCAAAACTTAATTGTTAAACACGCTCTTAGATGCCAAGAGTACAAGTATCAGGACGGAACTGTTAAGGGGGATGGACAATCCCTCGAAATCAATAGAAGAACTGGAGCAAATGCGCCAAAAGATTGCCCACTTGTTTGAGCAGATCGACGTGGTTGATGAGCGTATCAGCAGCGAAGCCCTAACAGATACGTTGGTACGTGACGTGAGGCAAGTACGAAGATTGGTAATCGCACTTCTGATAGCTTTTCAAATCACTACAATACTGCTTATAGACCCACTTATACTTCTCCTTGCATGGCTCTTTTCCCTTATACCAGAACCTATTCAGTTAATCTTAACTTACATCGTTACGGTCTTAGCTTATTTGAGTGCGGCTGTATTAATTATTGGCATAATGATAATCGTGTGGGTGATGAGACCTCCTCGTTATTAACAAGTTTCATAATTCCACGGACAATACTGCGGTCGTAATTTGTGCAGCCTGCTGCAATGGTCATCACCATGTCCTAGACTGCGTCTTACCAGTAGCGAGGAAGTGATTAAAGAAAGGGTGTGGAGTCGGTGATTGGAGATACAGTATGATTGGTCCCAGAAACTAGACCACGTGCGAAGTAAAGATCTGCTAGGATTGGCAGACCGCATGTGGAGGGGATCATGGCGAAGAAACGGCAGCGGCGCAGCGCCCAGTTCAAGTTTCAAGTTGCCCTGGAAGCGCTGAAAGAGCACGGGTCGCTGGGCGTGGATAATGCCTGATGTTATTTGATTACAGCCGATTCCCATTCGCGGCTACCAAACACTCGTCGACGTCATCGAGCTGCTTGTACCCCACCTGAACCCGCCGTCGTGCAACGACTGGCAGGCTGGCCACTCGTCCCTCTGATCAAGAAACAACCGCAGCACGCTCCCAGAACCACCAACTGCGCGACTCCACCACGCTCATCCCTGCTGTCTGCCACGTCTCGGTACCGTCCGCCAGCTGAACCCCGCCATGCCTCGACACCTGGACACGTCCTGCCCGCTTTCCACGCCATCATCGTGCATCAGTATAATACTAAATTATTGGTTGACAATTGTAATCTACTATGATACAATTTATCGAGAGGTATTAACGAGGATGGACCCCATGGCACACAACGCTTCCACCCGGCCCGTCACCCCGCCGTCCGCCCGGCGGTTTCGCGCTCGTCCTGTCGCCAACGACATTCGGCTCATCGTCACGACCATCGTGCGGCTCGTGCTGCGGAAAACCATTGTCATGCCCGGTGGGCTCCTCTGGCGCGTCAGCGCGATCCTGCTGGTGCTGATCGACCATGCCGAACAGACCGGTGGCGATCCTGAGATCCTGCGCCAGGCCCGCGCGGTTCATCGCCGCTTGCTGCATCTGCAGGGCCAGCGTCGCACCGTTCACGAGCGGCCCATCCGCTCCAAGACGTTCCCATCCGCGTAGGAGCCACGGCGATGAGCAAGCAGCACCACCCTGTCGAATTCACTGGACGAACCGGCTTGCTGCTGGCGGCACTCGCGTCCGTCGTCGGCAGCGCCGCCTTCCACTGGATCGTCCAGAGCAGTATGACGAACAATGTCGCGGTGGCGCTCTCCTTCACCGCCATCTTCGTTCTCGCGCCGATCATTTTTGTCGGATTTATTTTCCCGACCTCTCCCGCCGGGATGCTGGTGATGAAGATTCGGATGCGCACCTGGGGCTACCTGGTGCTGGTGCTGTCGGCGATCTTTCTGATCGGCTACGACGCCTGGCTGATCAATAGCTGGTGGCTCACCCAGGATGTTGTCGAGCAGAGCGGCTACAGCGTTCACCAGACGGTCTTGAGCATCATCGGCTTCTTCGTGTTGCCCGGTCTGCTGGTGTCGCAGGTCTCGACCGCCGAGGCGATCGAAGTTATCCGCCAGGCGCACCTCGTCAAGCGGTACGAGATCCAGACGAAGGCCCAGATCGTGATCTTGCGGAATACGCTGCTGCGGGCACAGGAGAAAGCCCTGATCGGCTTCGCGAACTTGACGCCGGCCGAGCGGGATGAACTCGCCAACGTCGTGCGCGGCCTGGTGTACGGCATCGGCGACACGCTGCGCGAGCTGGTCGACGGCGTCCAGGCTGTCAGCGCCACGCGCATTCCGTATCGCCCGCTGGACAAGGACCAGCAGATCCAGGGCTACCTCGATCATATCGCCGGGGTGATTACCGACGACCAGCCCGATCCCGGCCCGCGGAGCGGTGGTCCTGGCCCTGCCCCACGCCCGCAGCGGCCCCTGCCCGAACCCGGCAGCGACCGAGCGCACCCGCGGCGCCCCGATGAGCCGGGACCGCGCGATCGAGGGGATCGCGGCGGCGAGCGGCGGCCTGATGCCCGTGGACCGGGAGGCGAGCGCCAGGAGCGGCGTCCCGCTCCGGATCACCGCGCCGAGGGGCGCGCTTCCGAACAGCGCGGCGACCAGCGCGGCGACCAACGGAGCGACCAGCGTGGCGACCGCCGCGCGCCGACCCAGGCGGGACCGGATCGCGCAGACCGGGAGCAGCGTCCAGCCGACCGGGCTGGCAATGACCAGCGGGGCGACCGGGCTAGCAATGACCAGCGGGGCGATCGCTCAGGCGCTGCCCGTACCGCGAACGGTGAGCGCCCGGTCCATCGTCTTGACATAACAAGCTTTGTCGAACACCTGGCTGCGGCGGCTCCACCGGATGGCGATCTCACGTCCCTCTTTGATTTCATCGACGAGCAGGACGCGCAGCAACCACCCGCTGATCCACGGGTGGCGCCATGACCCAGCAGCAGCACCGACGTCGCCTGTGGCCGGGAACGCGGATCGCCCTCGATCTGGTGATCGAACGGCCAGGACAGGCCCGGCTCGACGTGATCCTGGCGGCCGGGGTTCAGCCCCAGGATCTGGTGGCAACGCCGCAGGCGCACTACCTGCCGACGACGGGCAACGGCTGGTGGGGCCGCGCCGTGATCGCCGATCGGCGCTGGGTCGTCCGATTGTCCGGCAACGGCAAGACGTCGCCCTGGCAGGCGCTCACCGCCATCCTCGCTCGACCGGATCGCCCAGCGGTACCGATGCCGGCGTTGCTCCTGGCCCTGTACCTCGCGCTGACCGATGATCCACGCAGCCGCTCGCACGAGCTATCCAGCATGCTCGCCGGCGTTGGCCCGATCGCCGCCTACCTCCCCGAAGCGTGCGCGCGACCCGGCTGGCGCGCAATCGACGACGCTACGGTCACGCGGCACGCGTATGGCCTGCTGCGCAGCATGCTGCGCCGGTCCGATCTGGTCTGGCCCACCTCAGATGGCGACTCGCTCCGGATCTTTCTGCGGCTCAGCGAGCTGCTGTGGACGTTCGATCCCATCGTGGTCCGCGAGATCAGTGCCTTTCGCGCCGCCGACTTCGACCAGGCGCGCGCCGTTACCCGCATGCTGACCGGCATTGCGACATTGCAGGTGCTGCGCTCCGGCACCCCCAGCATTCGGGGCCTGCCGGTCCAGATGACCCCCGGTCGCCAGGGCCTGGCCCTCGCGCAGGGCCTGGTCCTTTGCCATCCATCGGCGCCGACCATCACGGATGCCGCGCTCGCGTGGCTGTGCGATGGCTCCCTGGGCGAGCCGGGCAATCACCTCGATCCGGATACGCAGGCGGCCCGGCTCGCCGCGGCGCGGGTGCCGGACGACCTGTTTGATCACCGCATGGCCGCCATCGCGCAGCTCATCCATGCGGGTACTTGTGGGACCCAGAATCCATCCGGACGGTGGGAGCTGGTGCCACCCGCGCATCTGCTTCCGCTCCAGGAGATGGGCGTGGCCGCGCTCCGGATTGTGGCGAGCCCCGACGGCTTCTGGGTCCGGCTGCTGCCGACGGATGGCGCCTTTGGGCGGGTGTTCTGGTGGACGAGCGAGGCGACGATCCCGGACGCCTGGGAACCGCTCCTGCTGGGTGGCTGCCGCAGCGCGCTGGCCCTGGCGCTGCATGGCTGCCTGGCTGCCCTCTGGCACGATCTCCGGGTCAAGGGCCGCGAGCGGGTCCTCTTTCACGCGGCCGGTGGGACCCCCGCCCGTTCTGCGCAACGACCCCTGCGCGGAACAGCGCAGACGGCCCGACCGCGTGCCGCGCTTCCCCGTGGTAAGACGCACCATGTGCGCTTAAGGCCGAGTAGTGTCCCACGGGTCGCGTGGGGCACCGAGCGCGACCGGCGGGCCATCGCTCGCGCCACCAGGCGACGGAGCCCTGGCAAACACGAGGTGGGCGGCCACCCCCGGCGCACCCGCGTGGGCCGGTACATCCGTCCCGATGCGGCCGACCTCGCTCGCCAGGCCGGCTACGACCTCCAACCCGGCGAGACCTGGGTCACCCGCTTCGACCGCGGCACCGACACCCCCACCACGCCTGCGCGCCGTGTCTCCGCACTCCCCGGGCTGCAGGCGCTGAGTCTGTTATGGCATGCAACCGAGGAGGAATCGCGTCAGTAACCACCCCGTTCCACGGGGTGGCTTGTGCGAACAAGCCTATACTGACCAGCTCCCCGTCGCATGACGGGAACCGTTGATCGGGTCAGGACACCGTCCGGTGCGTTGCCAGCCGGACGCTCTGTCGCGCTCCGGCATGATTCCTGGGGCAAGGGATGAAGCCGGGGCGCTCGACAAGCCCGATCCACTGAGCGAGGCGACCATGACCTGCGCACGCAGAGAGGTTTTTTTATGAGTCAGGTCTTGGTCATCGACACCCACAAGCAGCCCTGCGATCCGGTCCATCCGGCAGCAGCACGGAAGCTCCTGTCAAGTGGGCAGGCCGCCGTGTGGCGGCGTTATCCGTTCACCATCATTCTCAAGACGGCGCGTGCGGCTGAGCCAGATCCGCTGCGGCTCAAGCTCGATCCGGGCAGCAAAACCACCGGGATTGCCGTGGTCAACGACACGACCGGTCAGGTTGTCTGGGCCGCAGAATTGACCCATCGTGGTCAGCAGATCCGCGATCGGCTCCTGGCACGCCGGGCCGTGCGCCGCAGTCGACGGCAGCGGAAGACCCGCTATCGCCAGCCGCGCTTTCTCAACCGCACGCGTCCCGCTGGATGGCTGCCGCCGAGCCTCCAGCATCGGGTCTTGACCACGCTGACCTGGATTGAGCGGCTGCGGCGCTGGGCGCCGATCGGGGCAATCAGCGTGGAACTGGCGCGCTTCGACACCCAGCAACTCCAGGACGCCGAGATCCAGGGTGTCCAGTATCAGCAGGGGACGCTGGCAGGTTACGAGGTCAGGGAATACCTGCTCGACAAATGGCAGCGGCGCTGCGCCTACTGTGGCGTGGTGAACGTGCCACTCGAAGTGGAACATCTCATCCCCAAGAGTCGTGGCGGCTCCGATCGCGTCAGCAACTTAACACTGGCCTGCCACGGCTGCAACCAGCGCAAGGGCAATCAGACGGCGGCGGAGTTTGGCTTTCCGCAGCTTCAGGCGCAGGCGAAGCAGCCGCTCAAGGATGCGGCAGCCGTCAACAGCACGCGCTGGGCACTCTCCCACTGTCTCGTAGCAACGGGGCTGCCGGTTGAGGTCGGCACGGGCGGACGCACCAAATACAACCGCACGGTGCGCGGCCTGCCGAAGATGCATTGGCTTGACGCCGCCTGTGTTGGAGCGTCCTCCCCTGAGCGACTCGCGGTGCGCGAGGTGCGCCCGCTCCTGATCCAGGCCACCGGGCATAGCTCACGCCAGATGTGTCGGATGGATCGGTACGGCTTCCCGCGCACGGGACCAAAAGGCGCACGGGTGATCCGGGGCTTTCAGACGGGCGATCTGGTCCGTGCGGTCGTGACCAACGGGAAAAAGAGGGGTACCTATGTCGGGCGCGTAGCGGTGCGGGCCACTGGCAGCTTCAATATCGCAACGGCGGGTGGCATCGTGCAGGGCATCGGGCATCGGTATTGCCACCGCCTGCAGCGGAGCGATGGCTATGCCTATCAGCACAGAGGCGGCGCTTCCTCCCACCCATAAACGGGCGGGTTTCCGCGCCGATGGTTTTATGACCACCACCCATCGTCCGACCCGCGTCCTGATTAAGCGCGCTTCGCTGAGCCCGCACGACACGCACACGCAGCCGATCTATTGGGCGCTCCCGCTCGACGACGAGACGATCGCCGCCGTCCGCCAACTGCACCGCGCCTGGGAACTGGCCAACACGGCCTGTCCCATCAACTTTGTCACGAGCGAACAATGGTACGGAACGCCGTTTCACCGAACGGCCGAGATTGAAGCCCTCCTCGGTTCCGCGCTGAGCGCGCTCGACACGTATCCGACGGTGGTGGTGGAATTAACCGAAGCACTCGACGTGGCACTCGAAGATGCCGAAGTTCAGGATCTCGATCCCGTGTATATCGAATGTCATGGCACCAGCATTACGCTGTGGGCGATCGTCGATGACGCGGACACGCGGGCCACGGCGAGCGAGATCCTGCTGCTCGACCAGCTGCACACCGAGCCATATGATCCTTTACATATAGCTGTCCATTAAATGGCAGATTGGGTGCTTGTCCTAGCCGGCCATATCCAGTGGCAGCGTCAGTTGTATGCGTTCCGCTTGTTCCATCACCTTGTTGCGGACGACGTAGAGGGGCACGGGGTAGGCTTTTTTCCATTCATCATCGCTCAATTCCCAGAGCGGAAGTTGCGGTGAGCGGTATGACGTATCATAGAGCCGTGGGTTGGTAATGCTGGAGGGATGTTTGTGATCTGGTTGATAGTTCACCGTATAGTGGGCGAGCGTCACCTCATCATACACAATGGTCATGTGCTCTTCATATAACCACACCATCACACCCGCTTGCGCTATGCCCGCCTCGGCATAGATCCGCCAATTCCGAAAGCGTAGGTAGCCGAAGCGATCGACCCGTCGGCGCGTTCGCGTGGAATAAAAGACATAGTGCAGCTCGGCATCGCGATAGACCCGCCCACGGACCCACGCGAGGACCTGAAAGGGACTCCGGCGTCCATCCTCCCGCTCCTGATGCGCAAAATGTTCCTGATAATTATAGTCGGCAACCCAGCGTGCGTGCGCATCAAGCACGGCTTCCCATGTCGTGGCCTGTTCGAACTGGGCGTCGGCCATGCGGCGCTGGATGCTAAACAGCGCCTCGATGTAATTTTGCCAAGGTTGCCGTTGCTCAATCTGCTCTTTCCGAATCCCTAACGTATGATAAATTTCAAGGGCTTTCTTGGCCCGAAATACGGCACCACCATCGGTGACAATGGCTTCGGGTACGCCATGATTCCGAACTGCAAGAAAGAAGACAAAGAGATAGGTGGTCAAATCTTGGGATCGTGTTACCGTACTTGCCAACACGGCACGACTATAGTTATCCATGACCGTGATACAGTAAATCATCCCACCTGCTCCTCCACACATATCCAAATAGCGAATATCAATGCTCCAATATTGATGTCGTCGTGTCGCTTTAAAGGGCATCGCTTTTGGTTCATGCGGCTGCTTTGGGGTGCTTGGCTGATGATAGAGCGCCCGATTCAGCGCCATAATGCGTCCACACTGGCGCGGACTGAGCTTCACGCCCAGTTCCTGCTTGAGCGCCGCGCTCATGCGGAAGGCTCCCAAGCGCGGGTTCTTTTGGAGGCGGCGAATGGTCAGCAGCACCTTCAGCGTAACCGTGCGGACACGCCGTTTCGGCGCATGGGAACGCGGCACGAGGGCTGCTAAATCCTCGTTCACCCAGCGCTTCAAGATGGCATCCACTGTCGGTCGGCTCGTGTGCAAATACGCGGCGATGGACTGTTTGCCCCAGCCTTCAATGTGCAACTGGATGATGGCGCGCCGACGATCCACAGGTGCCATCGCATGAAAGTACGGGAATCGCCGCTGCACGGGTGGGACCGGCGGTGTTTCTTCCAGCACGCGCTTAATCGTCCGCGCACCGGGGCGGTAGTCGAGCTGCGCATGACACATCCGCGCCAGTTCGTTTGGGTTCAGATCAGGATGCTCCCCTTTCAGCTCGACAATCAACTGCCGGACAGCAGGCGGGAGGGTCCGTGGCGGGGGTCGATGTGCCGCAGCGGTGAGTCCCGCAAAGCCAGCGGTGCCAAAGCGTTGGAGGTGGCGATAGAGCGTGCGCACCGGCTCTCCGGTTTCGTGCGCCCGTTCCTCAGCGGAATCACCAAATAACACAACGGGGCGGATGATTTCGTAACTGCGTTGTTCCGGCCAGCGGAAGCGCAACGTGAGCTGTGTCCATGCGTCGGATGCGGATGCTTGGTGTCGCTTCCCCATTGGCGTCTCCTGGGCCACGATGTCGTGCAGCGAAGATCAGACTCCGCAGGTGTGGTAGCGCGTCAAGAGGCCACAGCATTGCTTGGATGCTGGGTGGAGGGCGCTCGCGAAAAATGTCAAAAAAAGTATAGGCTACAGGGGAAGCAATGTCGAGTCGTTGTGCGGAGAACGAGGAAACGAGCAGGGCCGAAGAACAATCTGCCATTTAATGGACAGCTATATGTAAAGGATCATATGGCTCGGTGTGACCAGCTGGATCTGCTCACCGATCCCACGGCGCTACCGCAGCGCGATCCGTCCCGTCCGGCCGCGCCGCGCTGGATCGTTGTCCCGCTCGATCGCGCCGAGGGCTAGCAGCGACGGTCCGGCCCAGCGGATGATCATTCCTGGGTCGGACCGGCGGCACCGCGCGCCGATCAGCGCCGCCGGCGGCGGGATGACCGCCGCGGGGCCGGGTCAAGCTGAGCGGTAGGACCTTCGGTGAGCAGCTGCTGCACCATGCGCTCGACGCCTTCCAGGCCCACCTCGTCGATGACCACCTGGAGGATCGCCTCGTCGAGCCCGTCCTGGGCCGCGCGCGCCGTCCTGGCCGGGCATACCAGAATATGAAATTCCTGCTCGGCTCCGTGGGGCGTGCTGACGACCGCCGTCTGCACCACGGTCCCGCGCGGAGGCAGGTCCGCGATCGGCACGCGCTCCGGCGGCTGGTCCGCGAACAGGGGCAGCTCGGCATAGGGCCGTCCATCGGCGTCTCGACCGAAGCGGGCGGCGGTGCCGACCGGGATCAAACGCGCCTGTTGGGTGAGATAGTGGGCCGCGACGCTCCGCAGGACACTCCGATCCGTCGCCGGTCGGGTTGCATCTGTGGCGGTATCCGGGACGGCGCGACCACGCGGGCGGCGCGGCCGCAGCTCGGGCGGCTGGTTCGATGATTCATCTGCCGGATCGTCGGCCATCTTTCCTCCGTGCAGCAGGGAGATTACCAGTCGTCGGACGCATCCCAGCGCGCCGCATCGTCGCCCTCCGTCGCCCAGGGATCATCCCCCCACCCGTCCTGCCGCCAGGGGGGTTGCGCCCTGCTCGACCCGGCGCGCAGCTGCGACGGCAAGCGCGCCGTAAACTCCGCCGGTGACCGGCCGGTGCGTCGGCACCACCACGCGCACAGCTTCTCGGCAACCGTGGCATACGGAATGACCCGCTCCTCGATCCAGGTTGCTGGCCGACCCCCAAAGGTAAACCGGCGATCGCCGCTCAGGGGCTGCTGGGGAATCGTTGGCTGGAGATCCGCGGGCAGCCAGGCACTCGCCGTCTCCTGCCGCGCATGGAACGGGAAGCGGAAGCCGGGACCGCTGATGACGATGCTCAGATAGGTCTGGTCCTCGGTGGGATGCCAGGCCAGTCCGATCGTGGCCTCCCCTGCGCCGTCGAGGGGGAGCAGCCACCCGTCCTCACCCGCATGCCCAGCAGACAGATCCGCGCTGGCGACCAGTGCCGCCAGGACCCGATCTTTCATCGCGTAGCAGATGGAGCGCTGGACGCCGGTGCGCGCCTTGGCATAATGGTTGAGATGCCAGCAATAGTACGCGGCCCGAAAGAGGGGGGCAATCGGGTCTCCCAGCTGCTGTATCCGCTCCAGCGTCTCCGTATGCGCCGCCATGCCATGCTGCACCGCGGTGTCCACGGCTTTCAAACCGCGCTGGCGGCGCTGGTGAAACAGCGCAATGTCGGCGGCCAGGGACGTCCGCGCGGCGATGACATCGGCGCAATCGAGCACATATTTGACACTCCCGCGGCCGTAGTCGCCTTTGACGGTTTCGAGGAACGGAAGCGTGCCGTCCGCGATCCAGGCGCGCACTTTCTCGACGGTCACGCCGAGATAGGTCGCCGCCGTCGTCGTCGTGATCGGGACCGGTCGGCCCCGATGGAGATCGCCCAGACGCTGCAGCACCTTGAGCAACGGTTCAACCGCTGCTAGCCCGGCCTGGGGCGAGCGATCGCGCAGCGCCACGCCATAGGGCTCGGCCCGGAGCCAGGTGATCAGCGCCGGGATCAGATCGTCCCACCAGTCGGACTCGGCCAGGGTCGGCACAATCGCTCGAAAGCTGGCGATCGTATCCGGTCCTGCGGGGATGCCGGCCTGTTCGCCGACCGCGGCCAGGGCCGAATCCGGCAGCTGCAGCAGCGCGTCGCGAATCCGACGCGCCTGTGCTTCGCGCGGTGACGCGGGAGGGGGCTCACCGGCGCACGGGCTCTCCCACGCCGGCATGCGGGTCCAGGTCGCCTGACAGCGGGTACAGCGGTAGGGTCGGGACTCGGCGGTCGCGAAGATGACCGTGTGGCCACCCTCGGTGGTGATTTCTGTACCCGCCTTGCACGGCCCGATCGCCGCGGCCCGCTGCGCCGCGCGGTGCGCCTGCTGCTGGGCCGCCTGCGCTGCACGGGCTGCTTGTTCCCTGGCCCACGCAAGATCGGATTGCTCCTGGGCGGCGTGGCGCGCCCGCTGGACCTGGCGCTGGTGGTCGCGGGCGCGCAGCTCGGCGTCGAGCCGGTGCTGGATACTGGCCGCGGCGGTGTCCGGGGGCGTGTGCCGAAGGTAGGCAGCCATCCGATCCAGATTGCCGGCGTGATCCGTTGCGTGCTGGCGCCGTCGCGCGTCGGCACCCGTGATGATGTCCGCAATCGCCACCGTCGCGATGTGCAGGATGGCCTGGTCATCCGCTGCGGCGATGGCGGCCTGAATCGTGGCATCGTCAGCTGTGGCTGAGAGCCCGAGCCAACGGTGCGGGGCGCGCAGCGCGACGACGACGGCGACGACGGCACGCTGCACACCGATCGGCATGCTCGACAGCACCTGATGAAACTCTGCGAGAGCAAGCTTGGTTCGTGGGATCATGCTACACTCGTCTGCTACGTTCGCTGCGGCCGTGAGTCTCTGCTACTATACCCGAACCGAGCGGGTTCGTTGCAACCTGCGCCATCGAGCGCGCGTCACCCGGAGCGGCGTGGGGCCCGTCGCGCGAACGCTCCCTGATTCCCGCGCGACGCCCGTGCATCAGTCGAAGAGCGATCCCGTCGTGGGCATTGCCGACTCGGGATGTTCGTAACCGTCATCCATCGGCAGATCGGGCCGTTGGGCGGCGGCAAAGGCCAACTGATCGCAGCGCTCGTTCTCCGGATGTCCCGCGTGTCCCTTGACCCAGGTAAAGGTGACCTGGTGCTGCGCGACCAGTTCCAGCAGTTGCTGCCACAAATCCGGATTAACAGCGCGGTCTTTTTTGGTCCGCATCCAGCCGTTGGCCCGCCAGCGCGCCGGCCAGCCCTTCGTCATCGCCTCGACCACATATTCTGAGTCGCTGAACACCGCGACGACGCAGCGTTCTTTCAACGCACGTAGGCCCGCGATGACGGCGATCAACTCCATGCGATTGTTGCTCGTCAACCGAAAGCCGCCGGAAAGTTCTTTGGTGTGTTCGCCAAATTTCAGCACCACGCCATAGCCGCCCGGACCGGGATTGCCGATACAGGCCCCGTCGGTAAAGATGGTCACCTGCCTGAGTTCCGTGGTCATCTGGTTCCCCCGCGTCCAGCTCACGAACCCTGCGTGAACACCAGCTATTGTACCGTGTTGGCCCATGGGACTGCTCCCTCCCAAAGCGCCGATAACGGAGCCAGCAGGCGAATCATGATGTGGTGGACGACGATGATCTCCTGCCGTGGCGTCGTGCGATGCGCCCTGCTGGTCGTGTACGCTCCACCGTGCCTATCGGCGATTCGACCGGGTATGCTCACCAACGGGTGAGCATACCCGGTCGCTTCACGGCTGGGACGATAGCCCTCCTCCAAGCTCCCTCCCCACTCATGATTCGTCCTCCTCCTCGTCCTCCAACAAGGAGCGCTGCTCCATGCCTGATTCGTCACCCTCCTCGCTCATGTCGTTATCGTCCATCCACAGGTGTTCTTGCTCACGAAACACCCAGGGACCGATCACCGCGGCGTACCGATCCATGCGCTGCGCCCACTGGAGCGGAATCGGGAGCAGGGTCATCTCCCCACCACTCAGGTACCCCATTCGGCGCCAGGTATGTACGGCCAGCGCCCAGGCTTCGTCGCTATCACCGGGCTGTTGGGCAGCGACCAGAATCTCAAGCATCGAGGGAATCGCGTACTGCTCACTCGGATCGTGCTGTTTGCCACGCCGCGGCTGGCCTTGCGTCTTCGGTTTCGTGGCGATATTGAAGAATGTCCGTGGTGCCTCACCATCTCGAAAGAGGCCACTGGCATAATCACGACCAGGCGCAGCGTTCTCCGTGTACCAGAGCGGCGTCTCGCCGCGCTCAGAGGTACGCAGTCGAATGAGCCGAAAGCGTGTCTCCATGCGATCGATCGGCTTTGCCTGGCTCCCTTTCCGAAACCGTAAGGCATCAAGCGCGATCTCACTGTTCTGCAATCCCGGCCACAACCAGCGGATGTTCTGGGCCTCAGCCAGGATAACAATATCCTGATGGAAGCTGCGCGGTAACTCCTCCGTGAGAAATTGTTCCAGGCGTGCCAGCATCTCGTCCTGACGAAAGCGGCTCACATCCTTGTCTTTCATCCGGGTAATATCCAGCAACGCTTGATAAAATGGTCGCACGCCGAGTTGCCCGTCAGGTAGCCACGCGTGGACACCGGCTGTTTCGGTATCGAAGATCGTCACGACGGGCAGATAAATCCGTGTCTCTGTCCATTTTCGGGTCAGTCGCAGCATCCGCACGCCGGCAACCACCATCGCTTCCGGCAAGGAGTGACCGTCAGGTGGTGTCACGGTGATGCGTCCCGGCAGGTATCCCATCTGACGGAGACCTTCCAACACCGCATTGTCACACCGTTCGCGCAGCAACTCTGCGGGGGTTAGGCGTGTCCGGCCCTGCGGTTTTCCTTGCTGATCTGGATGGAACTTCCCCGTGGTGAACTTCGTCACCCGGCCAGTGTCGGCCATACCGAGCCGGAGTGCCCGTTTGGGATCACGCAGACCAACCAAGCGGCGACGTTGCCGGTCCCGTGGGTCCTGAAAGTGCTGAAGTTCAATCAGGGCAAGTGTTGGTACTGCGGCGGGTTCGAGTGCCTCCTGAATCTCCTTAGCCCGACGATCTGTCTCGCGCCGCTTGTACTCACCCTTGTGCTTCTGGTCCGCCTCAGTGGGCTCCGGCAACATCCGCCCGATGGTATCTAGCGCACGCGGGACGACCTGGATCATTCCGCCATCTGGGAGCGGAATGATGTGTTCCATTGACGGATCAATCGGCGGGATTTCTGGCGTGGCCCGCTTGCGTGTGACCTTGCTACGCGGCTTGTTCAGGTCGGACAGTTCAGGAGCCGACGGTGCTGCAGTGTCGAACATGGTGTGCTGCTCGGCGAGCGGTGCGGACAGAGGTAGCTCTGGCTCGCCGACCTCCTCAAGCGGAGGACGTGGCCCAGTCAGCATATCATGCAAACCGTAGATGAGTTGGTTGCGGCCCTCCTGGGTCTGCCACCAGACCTCGACCACCACGCGCGGTCCGATCGAGTCGCGTACTGCCTGGAGTCGCTCTTCAGCTGGAAGATCACGAAGATCGTCCGCGAGCATCGCTGCGTTACGCTGAGGTTTACCCGTCGTGTCGGAGCGCTCAAGCGGCGCAATGAGAGTCAGCACTTCGTCCATGGGGTGGGCAATCGCCTCGGTGATGGCCTCGCGTACTTCCAGGCCCATGCCCGCCTTGACTGGATGATTCCGTGGCGTTTTCTCGACGATTGCGGCGATGACCGTATCCTCATCCATGGGTTCCAGATAGCGTTCGGGATGAGAGGTCAGTTCGCTGGGATCGGGCAGTGCTGCCCCGATCCGGCTCGCAATGCCAGCCAGCGCATCCCGCCAGACCGGCACGCGCTGGTTTTGACCAAATTCGGCATCAAGCATCGCCCGCGTGAAGTGCGATGACTGCGCAACACCGCTGAGCGGGCGAGGGTGGCGCAGATACACAGTACGACCCTCACGTCCTGGGAGGTACAAGGACTCTTCAGTCCGAAGCGGCAACAATCGCCAGCGACGGATGCCATAGGCCATATGAATGCGTGGACGCGAACACCCGACCAGGTTCTGTACGGTGATCGTGATCGTGTAGCTATAGGCTCCGCGTCGCCCGCTATTGTCCTCGGTATAGTAGACTGGGGGCCAGGTTTGAAGCTGCGCCCCACCGTTGGTTGTCGGTACACGCACCAGTGGACGCATCGTTTGCTGAATCGGGATTGCGACCTGGCGACGCACCAGGAGATCCGCAATGAACGCCGGCAGGGCTGCATACGTCAAGGTATCGATCCGTGCAGTATCGTTGACGTGGACATCATTGTTCCGGACAAAGGTAAAGTCCTCCCACACCAGATCCTCAGCCTGGAGTGCGGCGTAGGAGGCTTCATATGCCGTGGCCAGATCTTCCCGCTCGGCGTACTGTTCAGCAAGCCAGGCACGTGCAATTCGCCAGATCTTATCAGGACGGACATCCGCTGCGGCGATCAACCATGGGCGGTCCGAATAGTGGGCCTGGCCGGGTGTGACAAAGAGTTGCGGAGTGAAGGCCGCGATGGCCGCATTTAGAGAAGCAATGCGGAACGACCGTGGGCGGTCGGCCCGCGCTCCTTCTCCTGCCAGCGCCGCCAAGGGTCCGCGCCACTCGTAGGGAAAATGCATGGCGCGGAGCGGCAACGTTAAGCTGGACTCGACGAGGTGGAAGGCAACCGGCTGGATCTGTTCATGTGCCACGATACGTGTTCTCCTTCAAGTATGCGCCACCCGGGACCGCCCATTCGCAGCGACCGTTATCGGTCTATGAGGCGCTGCAACGCCTGAGCAAATGATCCATACAGAGCCTCAGCGATGGCAGCCTGCGCCGGATCGGGATCGTGCAGGGCTTCCTGCAACAGGCGGTGAAATCCGACGACCATGCTCGTGGCTTCCGTGTCCCGTTCGCCCGCCACAAGGCCGGCCCGAACTTCGGCCCACTTTGCATCCACAAAATGGACTCGTGCTGGCACACCGCCACGCAACAGGCGGCCAATGCATTGCCAGACAAGGACCAGTTGGGTCCACAGCAATCCCGTGCGGTCCGACATGCCCCGATAGGTTGCCTGTCCTACCCCGTCCGGCGAAACCATTCGCCACCGGCGGTCAGCCTCTGCGCGGAGCCATGCGCCGGCCGCCCCAACAGTTGGGAGATCACACGTCCCCGCTGCATCCATCGCCCAGGCGTTGATCTTTTGGATGGCAATATGCAGATCCCCGGGCACTGGCAGCGGGCGAGTCAAGAAGAAGACACTTCCGATCGCCGCTTCCTGACCGACGAGAATGTTGTGACCACGCTCGATCGCCTGCAGTGGTGCCACGAGAAACCGCACGCCCTGCAATTCCGGCAGTCTGGCAAGGTTGCTACGTCGCAGCTTCGCCTGTGGCCTGCGCAGTTGCAGGTCGCCGTCAACATCTGGAATGAGCGCGACCACTGCCTCACCCGCTGCGACTCCAAGGACATCAGATAAGGCTTGCTCGACGTACTCGGCTTCCTGGTAGCTACCCACGACGAGGAGGATACGCTGGCGGTGCGAATCAAGCTTCCTGAACTCGTCATCGAAGATGCTGCGTGGTACCCCGCCGATGGTCGTGCGATGCCCCAACGCACGGACCATCGCCGTCAATGCGTTGATCCGGTCTTGCGGTGCCGACTTACCCGAGACGTGCAGAAAGCGCCCACGAGCGCGGGGATCGGGATCAGGAACGAACGTCCAGAAACAGCGCGTCTGGGCGGTTTGGTCAGCCCGTGTCGGCAGCAATGCATAATCTGGAGCGCGATGCAGGTGGTACCGCCAGGAACCTGGTGCCCAGGATGTCCCACTGGTGAGGAGGACATGTGGGCCTGGGACGCTATCCGTTGGTATGAAGGCATCATGCAGATGATAGAGCAGTGCGCGGCCGAGGCCACGCAAGCGGAAAAAGCGGAGTTCGCCTTGCCCGTTGTCCTGCGGATCGTAATACTGAAAGCCCAGGATTGCGCCGGTGGGTGCTTCAGGCACCATGCGAGTCACGCTCTCTGAGGGCGGAAAGAACAGACCGCCGCTGCCTTTGTCGAGGTCAAGAATCTCCTCAGCGGTTGACCAGCCAGTGATCACCTGTCGCAGTGCCTCATCCAGCACGGTCACCAGGAGCGCCGCGAGCAGGCGCGAAGCGAGGGTTTCCCGTACTTGGGCGTGCAGACGCTCAATACCCGGTACAAGGTCGGCAAGCGACGATTCCACGAGGTCGCGGGTCTCGTGGTGATCCGCGCCGAGGAGATGGAGCCGCACGGCGTCAACCCAGGCGGTGGAGGGTCGCGGGCGTCCGGTGCGACCCAAGGGGTTGTGGCTAAAGACCTCGCTAGCCTCCATGAAGAGGGCGACATCGCGTCCGTACTCGTGCTCAAGATGATAGGCCAATCGCTGCAGCAGGCGGCGGCCAGTAAAGTAGCTGGCACGGAGCCAGTGCCGTAACATCTCATCATCGCGAAGCAGGCGGAGGAGGCTATCGGCTGCCCGCTGCGCATTATTGTGGGCAGCCAACCAGCGGTCGAAGGGACGCGAGCGACCAAGCAGAGGTCGTCCGGGGCGATACACTTGGCGGGCAACCTGGGCATAGAGACGGTCGAACCACGCATTGGCGCGACCGATCAGCACCTCGGTCTGGGCAAAGCGGTCATCAAACTGCGCCTGGACCATATCTGCCTCGTCAACGAGGACCACGTCGGCGGACCACATCACCATCTCGATGAAGCGCATGCGCTCCCGAATGAGTGGACTCTGCGGGCTGCTTGCGAGGAGACTCGCCGGGGTCGCCAGCCAGATCGACGCATCGAGGAGCGTTCGAGTCGGCTGATGGACTGGGCAGGCTGGCAGCAACGGGCAGGTGACCGGCTGGTGTTCTTCGTCGTCGCCCTGAGGTGCTTCGACCAGTGCGGTACATGGCTCCTGGCCAGGCGGGATGGGACGGCTGTCCGGGCGGAGTCCATCCAGCGGACAGAGCGTAGAAAGGATCGCAAAGCCCGCATGGTCGAGTTGCAGTCCGGCCTTGCCCCGGTCATGCTCGGCGGCATGGAGGCGATTGAGGTGCGCCAGGCGGGTACTCCGGCCAATCAGGGGCATGGCCCGAATGCGCGCATCGGCAGCATGGAGCCGCTCGTACTGCTCAAGTTCACGGAGGAGCGTTGCGACATCGCCATAGACCAGTACGACGCGCAACCCTTCGCGCGCGAAGTGGACAGCCAGGACCGTCAGGAGGGTAGACTTGCCGCTGCCCAGCATGCCGATCAGGTGGCACAGTCCGTCGAGGCGGAGCGTGTCGGCAGGCACGAAGCCTGACGCAGTGACCGCGCGTAATTGAATATCCATCGAGGTTGCCCAGCGATCCGTGCCGAGCATGCTATCCATCCAGTGCGCAGTTGCGCGCAGCGCGTTGAGTGATACGTCAAGCGGTGGACGAGCCTGCGATGGGGCAACGCTCCTTGCTGCGAACCCCTGGACAAGA
This sequence comes from Herpetosiphonaceae bacterium, assembly GCA_036374795.1. Classification (NCBI taxonomy): domain Bacteria; kingdom Bacillati; phylum Chloroflexota; class Chloroflexia; order Herpetosiphonales; family Herpetosiphonaceae; species Herpetosiphonaceae bacterium. The sequence continues at coordinate 183,217 of DASUTC010000347.1, read as the reverse complement.
GCCGCCGTTCGCCCATCGATCTCGACCTCGAACGGCTCCCGATCGATGGGGAAGCGGTAGGCTCCTGGGGAAGCAAACCGTGGGTGCGCCACCGCCCAGGGCGGCGCCTTCTCGAAGGTCGTGCGCATGACCGCACACCGATCTGGGGCAAGCGTGGAGGGGACTGGCACGATCTGCCCATTGCGGATACGGTAGATCGGGTAGGGCTCGGCAAGGGTGCTATACTCGCTCAACCAACGCTCCCAGGTGCCGCGCCCGAGGGGTGCGCGCAGATGCTGGCGCACGCAGGCAATCGCGCGGCGTGCTGCCTCCGAGAGCCGTTCACGCGCCGGGAAGGGATGACCGTTCAATACCGTCCACGCCAAGTCTGGTGCCTCACCTGGCAAGTAGTCGGCGAGCAAGGTCAAGATCAACTCGGTCTCCAGCAGGTCGGCTGGGGCCATGCTTGGTCGTCCATAGGCAACGCGAGCCGCTTCAAATTCCCGCATGAGTCCGTCGCGCCAGCGCATGGTCTCACGCATACCCCTGCTCCTTCCGCCGCGTGATCCGGGCTACAAGATCGCTAATGGTGAGAATGGTGAAGGCATCACTCCCGGCCAGCTCGCGTAGGATGGTGAGATAGGCAGCGTTCTCGGCAAGGCGGGCATCAGGAATTGCGAAGAAGAACTGCCGCCAGTCCGGTGCCTCATCGGCGAAGGTCGTCAGATGCCGCCCAAGCAGATGGGGATGTTGCCAGTCCTTGAGATCGACCGCCCACGTCGTGCCGTCGTCAAAGATCACGCGCACGTCATAACGGTCATAGAAGGGCCAGAGCTGGCAGGTCAGCCCGAGAGCTTCGACTTGGCGGACGAGGTTAAGTTCGTAGATTCCAGGAGCAACGACGTATTGGCGGATCGCGCGCCGGACGCGCAGTGGCGGATCATCTGTATTAAACGGTCGGGTGGCCGTGCCACGACTGAAGTTTTCCGTCAAGACTCGGCAGCGAGGGCTACCACACCGGAGTCGTCCCTTCATGCGCTCAAGTGTCCAGCCACAGTGACCACAGAGCAGGAGGTGTCCGTGATGAATGGCGGTCGTGGGGATGCGCTCATACAGCTCATGAAGGTGAGCGGCGAATGGCGTCAGAGTCCGCACGGCTGCTGCATCGCTAATCTCGTCCTGCGTGGCCACCGGATGTTCGATCACGAAGCGGCGAAAGGCGACATACCCATCTTGGCTGCGTCGCCCCTGGGCAAGCGTGCGAACAACGCCCATCTGTGCTTCACAGAGCTCCAGTTCGGCGTCGCCATACTCCAACCCATGTGCCAACTCTCGACACAGGGGCGTCAGTTCGTTGTCCTCGTTGAGGAGTGGCTCATCGTACAGCCGTCCTGATGCGCCAAGCGGCAGGGGCCAGTCACGGGGAGCGTGACGACACCAGTCGTTGATGACGACACCGAGGTGTGCCGGTGCCGGAAGTCCGCGAATGAGGCACTCAAAAGCTAACATCCGAGCGCCACGCTCCCACGCATCGTGGTAAGGTGCATGTAACACCGCATCGAGTTCGATGCGCGTAGTAAGATGCGTTAACCCGACCGCAAGCAAGGACACGATCACATCATTAATGGGGGCGGTAATCGCGGCCGTTGAGGTGCCACGGCCGAGTTCGGCTAATCCCGCTGGGGTAAGATGCAACGAGCGGGCACTGCCGCTCCAGTCGACATAGGTTGGGCGCAAGCGCGACAACTGACGCTGGATTGTGGCTCGTCCACTACTCGGCAATCCTGCCGCTAATGCGATTTCTGCTAAGGTCGGATTTTGTCCACCATTCTCTCGGGTCACCCGATCGATAAGATGGAGGAGGGCAATCTCGTTCTCGGTAAGTTCAGGCATAGTGCAACATTTGTTATAGTAACATTTGTTGCAACTATACAGGAGCAGAACATACTTGTCAAGACTCGCTGATGAAGCAACTTCGCGGATTTTCTCGTCGGTCATTGCCGCGCCGCTTTCTCAAGCGGCGCCCAACGAGGTAGCTGCTCAGAAGACCTCGTGCTGCTGTCGCGGAGAGGCAGGTACGTCGAGGGTACGTTTCTGACCCGGTGCTGGATGCCCCATCTCAGGAGGGCAGTGTCACGTTGAGTGATGGAACTGGCACAGATCGGAGGGCCTCATGCTTCAGGTACACCGAAGAGAGATCCGACAATTGCTTCGTCATTATCGGTCCATTTACCACTGTTATTAACTCCTGATAATGTGTATTCTTTGGAGTAACCGGTGCTATACTAGCCCAAGCGCAGGAAGCGTTACCCGCGTGGTCGACCGACCGCTGGATCGCAGCACAGGAGGTACGCATGCCTAAATCGCCCCACGCGCCAGATACGGCACTCGCCCGCGTTGAGCCGCAGGCCACGGAGGTCATCGTCGAGCTGCCGCCTCCGCCGTCACGACCGGCCCTGCCGCCACGCACCCTCGCCGACGTGCTGGCCGAGGTGATCCTGCGCGGTCGCTCGGAGCAAACCCGCCGTGCCTATCGCAGCGACCTCCAGGATTTTCTGGTCTATCTCGGCATTGCCGTCACGCTGCCCGCCGATCCCGAACACCTTCAGACCTCGCCCGACCTCACACGCCAGATCCAGGCCGCGCTCACCCGCATCCAGCAGGTGACGGAAGCTGACATCAGCGCCTATATCCGCCACCTCGCCGTCGGCTTACAGCCCGCCACGATCAGTCGCCGCCTCACGCCCTTGCGTCTGCTCTACAACCGCCTGCTGCGCTACCACCTGATCGCCCTGAACCCGATGGAGGAGATCAAAAAGCCCAAGGTCAGCCAGCAGAGTACCACGATCTACTTGAGCCGCCAGGAAGCCCGCACGCTCGAAGACGAATGCCAGGGACCGACCCTGCGCGACCTGCGCGACCATGCGCTGATCGTCTTGATGCTCTCGACCGGCCTCCGCTCCAGCGAGGTGCTGCGGATCACCTTTGCCGATCTCGCCGAAATCGATGGGCATCGCGTCGTGTGGATCACCGGCAAAGGCAACCAGCGCGATCGGGTCAAGCTCAAGCCGCGGACGTGGCAGGTGCTGCAGCGCTACCTTCAGGCACTGCGCGCGGAGCAGATCACCGACGGCGCGGTGTTCCGCCGCCTGCGGCACAAAGGCCGCGATCCCCAGCAGCCCGATGCGCCGCGGCGCTACGCGATCCACGGCCCGCTGACCTATGATGGTCTGAAATACATTCTGCAAACGCGCTTCACGCAGGCGAAGCTGCACCTGAAGCTCGATCCCGAGGCCGAATCCCGGGCGGCCCGCCCCGGCAAAGGGAACACCGCGCAGCAGGCGCGCCGGACGAAGGTGACGCCCCACGGGCTGCGCCACTCGTTCGTGACGCTGGCGCTGAAGGGCGGCGCATCGCTGACCAAGGTCCAGGCCGCCGCACGGCATAGCGATCCGAAGACGACGATGCGCTATGCCCACGATCAGGATGCCCTGGATGATAACGCGGTGGATTACGTCAACTGGTAATCACGCATCAGCCGACGAGCAATGCCCCTGGGTACGTGCTGGCCGCTCGCGCAGGTTGGCCGACCCGGGCGCTCACGCAGGCCGGAACTGGAGCGTCCAGCCCGTGACCTCCAAAAACGCCGTTCCGGCTACGGTTATCTCGGTGGGGGTAAGCGTGCCGCGATAGCGGGCCACGACTTCCCGCCGGTCCTGATGGAGCGACGGCGCGCCCACCAGCGTGACCTGACTCGGCAGCAGGCGGCGGATCGTGGTTTCGAGCGCGCCCTGATGCCCGGCGGGATGGACCTGCACCTGCCACCCCGTGCGCTCCGCCACGGTCGTCAACTGCTCGGCGTAGCGCTCCTGCGCCCGCAGGGGAAAGTGAAAGCGTAGCAGCAGGATGCCGCGCTCCTGATCCGCGCCGATCTTGTAACAGCCGGTGTCGGCGGGAAACAGCGCCTGGGCCACCGCCAGCGCCGCATTGTACTCCAGGCGCTGCTGCGGCACGCGGCTCGGCACGGCTCCTGGGAGCGGCGCAGGTACCCCCTGCGCCGGGCGGCACACGATCTCCAGCGTCCAGCCAGTCAGCTCGTGAAACTGGCGTTGTGCGGCAGCGATGGCGTCGCCGGGGGCCGTGCCCTGACAGCGGAGTTGCACCACGCGCTGATCGAGCCGGAGCGAGGGATTGCGCTCCACGGTCAGCCCCTCCGGGAGCGCCGCCAGCGCCGCCTGGGCCAGCGCACCCTGGTGCGGCTGCGGCGCGATCCGCACCGGGACGCCGCCGGCGTCCTGCACGGCCTGGATCGCCTGGGCATACCGCTCGCGCGCCACGTCGGGGAAATGAAACGCCAGGGTGATCGCACCGCTCTCCGGGTCCACCCCGCGATGGTAGAGATCCGGCGCGTCGCCCAGGTGCTGTTGCACCAGCGCCAGCAGCGCGGTCTGATCCGGTCGGGCCGTGGTCGCGGTGGGCGTGGCACGCACCCCGGCGGCCTGTGCTCGGCGCACCTCGGTCGCTGACCGCACCCGGTACAGCCCCGCCACGCCTGGCAGCTCCACGAAATGGGGCTGGGCGTCAGCCAGGGCCACCGCCGCGTCCTGTTCCGCATCCGCAGGAGCAGCCTCGCCCCACCAGAGCCGGACGACCTCGCGCACGCTGACGGTCTGGACGCCTGTGCCGTCGTCGAGGTGCTGCCACAGGCGTGCGAGATCCAGCGGCGCACCGTCCCCGATCGGCTCCGGGCGTTCGGCGATCGCCGGTGGGACGGATACCGCCGGACGGTGTCGGCCTCCCAGCGTGATCGTCAAGGACTCGCCGTCCGTGGGCAACACCACATGCGTCAGCTCCTTGATCCGCGCCCCCAGCACGGCGCGGGCCTCGGCGTCGCCATGCACCAGCGCCGTGATTCGCGGCTTGACGGCGCGCACCAGCCCCGCGAGTTCATGCCCGTCGGCGTGGGCGCTCAACCCGTAGGTGTCCACTCGACAGCGCAGCAGCAGCGAGCGACCTTCCAGGTCGATGCTCCCGCCACCATTCGCCACAGCTGCCTGGAGCTTCCGCCCCGGCGCTTCCTCATCCTGATAGCCCGTGATCAGGATTGCGGCCCGCTCGTCCCCGGCCAGCCGCGCCGCGAACCAGGCGCTTGGCCCGCCGGTGAGCATGCCGCTGCTCGCGACGATACAGCTTGGCGGTCCTTGAAGGATCGTCTCGCGCTGCGCGGGCGACTCCACCGGGCGCACACTGCGGCTGAAGAAGGCGTGGCCCCCGTTCTGGAGATGGCGGCTGAGCGCGGGCGCGAGCGCCTGGGGAAACGACTCGTAGGCCGCGCAGACCGAGCGGACCAGGCCATCAACCCAGATCGGAAATTCCGGGATCTGATGATCCCGTTGCGCCCGTTGGAGGATCATCAGCACCTCTTGCGCCCGGCCCAGCGCAAAGGCCGGGATCAGGACGTGGCCCTGCTGGACCTGGGCGGCGACGGTCTGGGCCAGGCGCTGCTCCTGGGCCTGGCGGTTGGCGTGGAGCAGCGCGCCGTAGGTCGACTCCAGGATCAGCAGATCGGGGTGCTTCAAGGTGGGCAGGCCCGCGCCGCGAATGGTGCGCTGCGGGGTCATACTCACATCGCCGCTGATCAGCACCCGTCCGCTCGGTGCCTCGAAGCCGAGCATGATCGCCCCGGCGACGTGGCCGGCCTGGACGGTGTGGATCGTCACCTCGGGCAGTTCGGGAACCTGGGTGGTGCCACTGAGCGGCAGCGGGCGGACGCAGCGGAGCATGGCGGCGACTACCTCGGCGTCGAAGAGCGGGATCTCCAGCTCCTCGGCGGCGCGGCGGCTCATGATCCGCACCGCGTCGGCGAGCATCACCTCCATCAGGCGCAGGGTCGGCAGCGAGGCGTAGATCGGGACGGTGGGGAACGTCTGATGGAGGAGCGGGAGCGCCCCAATATGGTCGGCGTGGGCATGAGTCACAAAGATGGCGGCCACGTCCTTGCCGTCGAGCTGGGCCAGGTCGGGGAGCCGGTCAACGGAACGATCCATGCGCACGCCGGCATCGACGACCACCCAGCGCGAGCCAAGCGGGAGCGCCAGACAGCTCGCGCCCACGCCGGATGCGCCACCGAGAAACAACACGTCCATAGCCGGGGTGTACTCCTTCTGTGTCGGTTGCAGAGAGTGTACCGAGGAGCATCGGATTGGACAAGTCCCCGCTGGAGGTCATTCTCCACGACGGGTACGGCCTGCCGGAAATCGATCGCTGGTGGGATCGGTCTTGGGCAGCACGATCGCGCTACCGCTCCCTGTTGAGGCTGCGCTGGAGATTGAGCGTGCGGTCGCTGCACCTCCACCTCTCGTGTGCGGATTGTAACGACCGCGCAGCCCACGTGGTGAGCAACGGGGGCTTGGGTCAGATTCAGGGCTGTCCGCCACTGCCGAATCCCCGATCCCAGGGACTCGTGTGTTCCATCGCACCTTCTCACGAACGTACCTGCGGCACACCTTGAGGATACCGATACCTGCCAGCGTCGAGGGCTTGCGGTAGGCACCCACGGCTTCCCCCACAATGCAACGGCGAATCGCGAGCGCCGGACGTGCGCCTGGCTGGGCAGGTGGCTGTTCCTACTATTTAACGCGATCTTAACAGTATCGGTTTTTGGATCGGTCACCGATCCCCAACGTCGGCAGCGATCTGGTTTACTACACACACGGGAACGATCCCTGCCAGATCTGCATCAGGCACCGCTGCCCACATCTGCGTGAGAGCAGTCTGGCTCGGTAGGTGCTATCCCTGACGGATCGGGACCGCTCTCGTACGTTCCAGGCTTAGCGCCTGGCGCATGCAACGTGACTACGCGGTGGGCGCAGAGATCCGCCTGCGGTGAGAGGACGGCGATGATTCGAGTTGTACTCGTCGATGATCACCTTGAGTTCCGCTGGATCACCCGCTGCTTGCTGGCCTTGGACCCCGAACTCGAGGTGGTCGGCGAAGCTGGGAATGGCCTGGAGGCACTGGACGTGGTGGCGCAGATCCAGCCGGATGTGGTACTCATGGATGTGCAGATGCCGCTGCTGGACGGGATCGCCACGACCAAACGGATGCGAGTTGCCTATCCCGACGTGCAGATCGTCCTGTTCACGGGCGGCGACGATGGCGCGGTGCTGGACGGTGTGCGGGCGGGCGCGGTGAGGTACCTATGCAAAACGACGCCGCAGGCAGAACTCGTAGCGGCGCTGCGGGCGGCGCACAGACCCAACAGTCCATGACTGGACTAGGATGGTGTGGGATCTGGATCTGCTGCTTGCCGTGGCTTGACAATCGGGGATCGGATCAGGTATCATTCGGCTGCGCATCACGGGCATGGATTTGTCCCCTCGCATGCACACGCTAACACTCTACTACCACACTCTTCCAGCATCACCTATACCAGTATTTACCATGATGAGCGCGGCTCGCGCGGCTCTTGTTCGCTGCTGTCCGCTCTGCTCGGTTACATCCGGTGTTCTCCGCTGGAGCGCGTCGTTTGCTTCGCCTGTCTTTTAGAAAGAAGCTTGGATCGCTATGCCTGCTACGGGTTCTCTTTTCGATGCGATGGCTCGGCGTTACCGACGCCCCTTCGCGGCTGGTCTCGCGCTGTGGCTTGTGGTTTGCGGCTTGGTCGGCAATACGACCGATGCGTTCAGTCATGCGCCCACTGCTGACTCCGGCTCCGAGATCCTCGTCAAATTCCACGCTCCTCACACCGTCGCTGCCGTCCAACGCTTTGCTGCAGCCTATGATGGCACGCGCGATCGTGAGATCCTGCACATCGGCGTGCATGTGCTACGCTTTCCACCCACGACGAATCAGCAGGCGCTCCTGCACCGCCTGCGGGCCAATTCCGCCGTGGCCTACGCCGAAACCAATAGCGTTGCTACGGTGCAGCTCATTCCCGACGATCCGGGCTATCCCAATCAATGGGGCCTGACGACGATCAACGCGCCGCAGGGCTGGGATCTTGCGCAGGGCGATCCAGCCGTGGTCATCGCCGTCATCGACACCGGCGTTGATCCCTATCATCCCGATCTCAGCGGGAAGCAGGTTCCCGGCTGGAACTACGATTCCTTCAGTCCCGGCTACAACACCGCCGACACCACGGACAATCATGGACATGGCACCCATGTCGCGGGGATCGCCGCCGCTGCGACCAACAATGCCCGTGGCATCGCAGGGGTGTGTCCTTTGTGCCGGATCATGCCGGTCAAAGTGCTGGGCGCGGATGGCAGCGGCACCTACGACGCGGTTGCCTCCGGCATCCTCTATGCTGCCGACCACGGCGCGCAGGTGATCAACCTGAGTCTGGGCGGCTCGGCCTCGTCGCAGGGCCTCCAGGAGGCGGTCACGTACGCTGCCAGCCGGGGCGCGCTCCTGATCGCCGCCGCGGGTAACGACGGAACGAACTTTCCTACTTATCCGGCGGCACTTCCCGGCGTGATGGCGATTGCCGCAACGACCAGCAGCGATCAGCGGGCTGCCTTCTCCAACTACAACACCTATCTGTCGGTCGCCGCGCCCGGCGTGGACGTGTACAGCACGGTCTGGTCAAATACGGCAGGCTCGACGTATGCTTACAAGAGCGGCACGTCGATGGCAACGCCCGTGGTTTCCGGGCTAGCAGGCTTGGTAATTGCGCAGGACGCCAGCCGCTCCAGCGCCGCCGTGCGCGCGATGATCGAACGCTCGGCAGATGATCTCCACAGCTCCGGCTGGGATCAGTACACCGGCTATGGACGGGTCAATCTTGGACGGGCCGTCTCCGGCTCGGTCCTCGGCATGGTCACCGATGGCGTGACCGGCGCGACCCTGGTCAATGCGCAGGTCGAGGCGTTGCACGCAGGCCAGGTGCGAGCGACGACCTTGAGCCAGGCCGATGGCAGCTACAACCTGCGGTACCTTCCCGCTGGAACCTATGACATTCGCATCACGCTCGCGGGCTACGCACCGCAGACGCGCAACAGCGTGCTGGTTGAGACCGCCCAGGTAAGCGGTCCTGTCGATGTGGCGCTGACGCGCGTTGGCTCCGTCACCGGTAAGGTGACGAGCGGGCGCAAAGCCGTTGCAGGCGCGACCGTGCAGGCGCTCCAGGGAACGGAGCTGCTCGGCAGTGCGACCACCGACGCCTACGGTATCTATCAGATCGCCAACCTGCCCGCTGGAACCTACACCCTGACGGCAAGCGCCAGTGGCTACCAGAGCCAGACCAAATCCGGCGTGGTCGTCAATCCGGGTCAGACGACCAGTGGCGTGAACTTTTCACTCACTCGATAGAAAGAGAACACGAATATGTCAGGGTTTCGCATGCGCCCGTTCAACGCCACCACCACTGGCTTGTTTCTGCACCTGCTGATCCGTCCAGCCCGCACAATCGAGCGCGTGCTGACCACACCACCACGCTTTGGGTCGATCGTGATCTTTTTGACGATCATCAGCCTGCTGCGTGGCGTGCTGGATGGGGTACTCGTGCTGCTCAACGACGAGCAACTCTGGGCGATGTGGGTCAGTGGACGGCTGCTCGCCTGGTTTACAGGTAAAGCCGTTCCGCTGCTGCTCGCCGACTGGCTCGCGGTCTATGTGCGCTGGTTTGGCTTCGCGCTGGTGCCGTATCTGCTGGGCCGCTTCTGTGGCGGCACGGGTCGGCTGGTCGATTTTCTGCGGCTGTACGGCATTGCGCTGGGCATTTATGTGGTCACCGTGCTGCCGAACTTCGCGTATTTCTTCGTGCCGCTCCCACTGGTGCGCTTCGATGCCGCGCCGCAGTTCCGGCCCGCGCTGGGGGTGGGGCAGATCTTCACGTCCACCTGGCTGGCTTGGGTGACCTACGTGAGCTTGCGGCGCGTCCACGGGCTGCCCGCGTTTGAGTCGCTCGCGATCGGCATGCTGACGCCTGCCTTGAACATCGCGGCGCTGGTACTGCCGGGTGCGATCATCTTCAATCTGCCGTCGGCGCGTTTGTGGAGCGAACAGCTGATCGCGTCCTCGACGCTGCTGGGCTTTAGCGCCGCGAGCGTGGTGCTGATCGCGGGCGCGCTGCTGCTCATGCGCTGGGTGAGTAGCGCCGAGCGGCGATCCAGCGGTGGCAGCACAGCGTCCCATCCTGGCAGTCCTCATCTGATCCACGATTCCTCACCCCGCTCCGGCTGATCCGTGGCGGAAACTCACGTGTTCACCCATAGCGTAGAAAGGAGCGCGTGTGCCACGTTGCCCACGACCTATGCGCTGAGGTGCTAACCTCGCCCAATAGCCCTGCTCGCCTGTTTCGCACCCCCCCAAACCCATGCTGATTGACCTGCGATCACGATCGATCGCGTGGCTCAAGCGGTCACGTCAATCGAGAGAAGGAACTCCCATGCTACGACGGCAATTGAAGCGTGCCGTGTTGGTTTGGCTCAATCTGCTGCTGCTGATGTCGCTGCTGTATAGCGGCTCGCGGCTGGATCTCGCCGACAAGCGCGGGCTGCTGGTTTCACAACGAGCTGAAGCCGCCGTGATTATCCCCGATGCGTCCATTGGCTATAACTTCCAACTGGCCAGCCTGCGGATCACCGACCACAACCAGCAGACGGTGTTGAACACCGCCACGGGTCAGGTCTCGACCTCCGCCGTCCTGGACGGCATTCGTACCGGCAGCGTTGCGCTTGGCGAAACCACCCTCTCCGGAACCACCAAAGTCGGCATCTATCTGGTCAAAGATCAACTGACCACCCTGACCGGCGCGGCAGTCCGGCTCCAGATTCCGCTGCTGGGCTACGATGGACAGCTTGTCGAGACCGCGCCGGGCGTGTATACCGCCAATGTCGCCGATAGCGTAACCTTCACGCCGATCTTTGACGGTCAGGTCAGCGAAAGCGCCACGCGAAGCTGGCAGATCCAGCCGTTGAGCGCCACCTTCGGCAGCGAAGCCCTGCACGGCTCATCGGTAACGGCGTTTATCCCCAACGTGACGATCCCATCCGATGCCAGCCATAGCACCTCGATGTCGGTCTCGATGTCGGTCAAGTTTCTGGACACCGCGGGACAGCCACTGGCAAACAAAACGCTCCAGGCGCAGTTCGGCATCCCGGCCCGCAATTACACCGAGACGATCACGCTGACGACCGATGCCCAGGGCATTGCGACCTACACGCGCACGGAACCGTTCACCGTGAGTATTACTGGCGGTCAGGTCGCCAATCTGATCACGCCGCTCAGTATTCCGGGCGCGAACGCCGAGAGCGTGCGCATTCTGGAAGCCTGGGAAGACGATCCCCCCCCTCCGCCACCAGATCCCGGCGAAGATTCACAAAATCAGGGGCCATCCGGTCACGACGGCAATACCGCCGCAGGCGTAGACCCGATCAACGTGACCAACGGCAACTTCTACACGCAGGATCAGGACCTGTATCTGACTGGACGCGGTCTCAACATTGACTTTGTGCGTACCTACAACAGCCGCACGGAGGCCAACGGCGCGTTTGGCTATGGCTGGGCGCATAGCTACGCGATCGCGGTCAGAGAGCAGGACGATGGGAGTATCGTCGCAATCAATGAGCAGGGCGGGCAGTACACCTTTACCCGCACTGCCGATGGCAGCTACACCCCGCCTGCTGGCAACCACGACACGCTCTCCAAGCTGGCCGACGGCAGCTTTACGCTCCGCGACAAACATGGCGTAACCAAGGTCTTCGATAGCGGTGGGAAGGTGCAGCGGATCACCGATCCCAATGGCAACCAGATCACGATCACCTACGATGAGGCACGCCGACCGATCGTGATCGAAGATACCGTGGGTCGGCAGACTCGACTGACCTACGATGCCAACAATCGGATCACCCAGATGACCGATCCGGCGGGTCGGGTCTTTGCCTACACCTACGACGGGGATAACCTGAGTGTTGTGACCTATCCCGACGGCAAGACCGTGCGCTACGCTTACGACAGCACCCACAATCTGACGGTGATCACCAATCCCGATGGGTATCGCGGCTTCATCGGCTACAACGCCGACGACCGGGCGATCAGCTTCAGCTACGAGGGCGATAACCACAAGGTCACGCTGGCCTACGACGTTGACAACAAACGCACGAGTGCCACCGACTCGCGCGGCAACGTGACCACCTACCACTACGACTTTGTGGGCGGCAACGGCGTGGTGACGCAGCTTGACGATCCGCTGGGCGGCGTGCAGTCGTGGACCTGGGACGGCGATGTCAATCGGACCTCGGCGACCGATGCGCTGGGCCGTACCACGAGCATGACCTATGATGCCAAGGGCAATCTGCTGACCAGCACCGATGCGCTCGGCTACGTGCTTACCAATACCTATGACCCAGTGTATAGCCGTTTGACCAGCACTACGGACGCGGCTGGCGCACGAACTACGATGACCTATGACGCCAATGGCAACTTGACGGTCACGGTCGATCCCCTCGGCAATACCACACGCTACACGAACGATGCCTATGGACGCATGGTGCGCATTGTCGATCCGGCGGGAGCAGCAACGACGCTCGGCTATACCGCCACTAGCAACGTAGCTGAGATTATCGATCCCAGCGGCGCGAAGACGACCCTGGCGTATGACCTGATTGGACGTATCACCAGGGCGACCGATCCCGCCGGGAAGACCAACGCCATGAGCTACGATGCGATGGGCCAGCTCACGCAGGTAACGCAGGCGGACGGCTCGCGGTTCAGCTATACCTACAATGGACAGGGCCAGCGGCTGACTGCTACCGACGCTGCTGGTGCAACCACTCGCTTCGCCTATGATGTCGCCAACCGCCTGATCAGCATCACTGATGCGCTCGGCAACATCACCCGCTTCGCCTATGATACCGAGGGCAACCGCACCGCGGTCACCGATCCCAAAGGCGGGACTACCCGCTATCTGTACGACGCGCTCAACCGGCTGGCCCGTCAAACCGATGCCGCAGGCAACCAGACCGGCTACCAGTACGATGCCGTGGGCAATCTCCTGCAAGAGGTGGATGCCAACGGCCAGGTGACTGCCTATGCCTACGATCGGCTGAACCGGCCCTCGACCATGATCGATGCGCTCGGCAACTCCCAGTACTATTCCTACGATGCGCGCGGCAATATGACGCAGTTTACCAACGCCAAAGGCAACGCCACAGTGAATGCCTTTGACCTGCTCGGACGATTGGTGCGCACAACTGATCCCCTAGGCAACAGCACCCGCTATAGCTATGACAGCATTGGTAATCTCGCAAGCCGCACCGATGCCAACGGCGCGACCACGCAGTACAGCTACGACAGCATGCGGCGGCTACGCGAGATGCGCTATCCCAATGCCACCAGCACGACCTTCACCTATGACCTCCTGGGACGCATGAACTCGGTCACTAGTGCAGCGGGCGCGATCACATACCAGTACGATGCGTTGGATCGGGTTATCAGTGAAACCCAGCCAGGCAATCGCACGCTGCGCTACAGCTATGATGCTGCGGGACGCCGCACCAGTCTGACCGATCCGTATGGTCGAGTGATCCGCTATACCTACGACAGCGCCGGACGCAATACCGCAGTGACCGATCCCGAAGGACGGACAACTGCGTATGCTTATGATGCCACCGGGTTAGTGACGGCGATCACCAATCCCAACAGCACCCGTACGGCGCTGACCTACGATGTCCTCGGTCGCCTGACCCAGCTTGCCAACTACGGTCGCGGCGATACGATCGATTCGCGGTTCAGCTACACCTACGATAAGCTCGGCAACAAGGCAACCGCGACTGACAATGATGGCATCGTGACCGCGTATAGCTACGACGCGCTCAACCGCCTGACTCGAGTGGCGCGCAGCGGCAGCACTGGCGCACTGGATCAGTTCGACTACACCTACGATGCCGTTGGCAACCGCGTCAAGCAGACCACCGGACGCATGGCCCAGAATCAGTGGTCAACGCAGAGCACTGACTACACCTATGACGCTGCTGATCGCCTGCTCAAGGCCAATAGCGATAGCTTTCAGTATGACAAGAACGGTAACGTACTGAACAAGTCGCAGCTTGGCATTACCAAAGCTAGCTACCAGTACGACTACGACAACCGGCTGGTGCAGGCGAACGACGTGCGCTACAGCTACGATGCGCTCGGACGCCGGATCGCCCGCTATCAGGGCAATACCAGCACCTTCTTCGTCTTCGACGGCCAGCGTAACTTGCTGGAGATCGATGGGAGCAGCAACAAGGCCGAGGAGTATATCAGCGATGCCGGTGGACGTCTGATCGCCAAGCTCTTCCTGCCACCGCCGACCAACCAGGATACCGTTGGCCGCTACTACGAGTACGATGGCCTGGGCAGCGTGGTTGGCATGACCAACCAGCAGGGCAGCAAGGTCACGAATTACCGCTACGAGGCGTTCGGTAGTATGGCCGACGAGAGCGGCAACCAGAGCAACGATCTCAAGTGGATGGGCCAGTACGCCGACTCCGCCACCGGCCTATATTACATGAACGCGCGCTGGTACGATCCCCAGATTGGGCGGTTCATCTCCGCTGATCCCCTGCCGGGTAACCCTTTCGAGAGTGGCTCGACAAACCGCTATGCCTACGCCCTCAACAACCCGATCGCCTACGAAGACGTGAGCGGTTTGAGCGCCCGTTCATCCTGGCAAGACTGGCTTAGCCGGATTGGCAGCGCCCTGCTGATCGCCGCTGCGATCTTGGTAGTTATCGTCGTGATAGCCCTCCTCGTATGGTATGCGGCTCCTTGGCTTGCGGCACTGCTTGGCGGAATGGGCGGTGGAGGTCTGGCAGCGGCGACAGCTGGCGCAGGTGGCGGAGCGGGAGCCGGAGCGGCGACGGCAGCGGCGGCCCAAGCAGCAACCATAGCAGCAGCGGCCCAAGCAGCAGCGGCCCAAGCAGCAGCGGCAGCAGCGGCGGCAGCAGCAGCAGGGACCGTCATGCAAATGGCGGGGAATGGAACCCCAGGTAATAATCAGGCTCAGAATAAGCAGTTCCGAGGAGCTGTTCAAGAGGCTGAGGGGAAATTAGGCCGTCGGCTGAGCAAAGACGAGATTCGCCAAGTGCATGATGAGATCAGCGGCCAAAACTATAGCTACCGAGAGATTGTCGATCTTGTCCTTGATATGTTCGGAGGATAAGACGCCGATAACGATGATGTCCGCGCTGGGATCATTGGTAGCAATGATCCCAGCCCTAGCCACTCGTTGCAGGTGGTGTTAATCTTGCTGCAAAACTTCCTGATGACGAAAGGTTTTACCATGGCAGTAACGGATAAGGATGTTCAACGAATCCAAAACACGCTTGCACCACTTATAGGTCAACCGGCGTGGGGCGTATCTTTGGGCATAGGAAGCTTTATCACGCTTGAGTTCGGTGCCCCTACCGGCGGTGGAGCATCGAAGCATATTCACGGAGAATGGCACCTCTGGATCTACTACTGTGCTTGGCGCTTGGAGCAGGGCGACCAAGTACTTGCTGGCTCCGAAGATCCACGCCCGAAAATGGAGTCAGCAGTACGGCAGCTTGAGGGTCTCGATCTTCAGGCCGTGGATCTGGTTCTGCCCGGTCTTGATACTATCTTCACCTTCGGCAACGGCTTCATCTTGCGGATCTTCCCAGTTTACTCGGAAGAGCACGATCACTGGATGTTATATACACCAGACAACAATGTTCTGGTGCTAGGGCCAGGGACAAATTGGTCCTATATCAGCAAGTCGTCAATTCCCGCCTAATATATCCAGCTCTACGCATAGCACGAGGAGTGAGACCGGAACAGTACAAGAACAATGTCTGGTGTCATTGGAAGCAGCGCAAGGCTATTCCTGCGCTGCTTCTCAACACTCAATGATCGTGCCCGAAATCTGGAGGCCCCCAGGTTGCTGTGGGAGTACCCCAATTCGGGTGATGGAAACGCACGCGGGATCACGATCCCGGTCCGGTGGTCGTGGGTGGAACGTGGAGGTTCACGAGCATCCGACGGGTCTGCTCGGTGTCGGGATGATTCAGACCAAGTCGTTCCGTAAAGATCGTCAGCGCGCGTTCGAGGAGGTGCCTCGCCTCCGCGTCATGTCGTCGCGCGTGGAAGACCTTGCCCAGTCCGCGCAGGCTTCTGACCGTGTGGTGATGGTCGGGACCTACCACCTGCTCTGGATCGCGAGCGCCCGCTCATGATAGTTTTGGGCTGCCGCGTAGTCTCCCTGCCCGCAGTGGACCTCGCCCAACTCATTGAGGTTAATCACGGTTTCCGGATGCTCCGTGCCCAGCAACTGCAGGTGGAGGGCTAACGTCTGCGCTAAGTAACGTCAGTTCGGAATAATCCATTACGCGGGGCGTTTCACCCCCTGGAGCATACACAGCACCTCGCGCAGCGGGATCTCGCGCTCCTCCAGGCGAAACACGCGCGTCGCCGGCGCGTCGAGATCGAGGTCCGGCGTGCGCCCTGGGGCCAGATCCAGCAGATCGGCGATGAGCGGCAGCTCCGCCGTCAGCGCCGCCCGCGTCGTCGGGAAGCTCGCCGCCAGATCGGCGCGGGCCACCAGGCTGGTGATCGGCAGCCACTGGTCGGCATAGCGCGGGTCGCTCAACGCGGCGAAGACCAGGCGCGCGATGGCCAGCTGGAGCGGCAGATTCAGCGGCTGGCGGTGGTGTTCCGGCAGCGGCACCGAGACGATCAGCGGGTCGGCGTCGACGAGCAGCCAGGGCTCGCCGGGCGTCTCGTCATCCGTGAACTGGACATAGCCAACGAGCGTGCGCGCATCGGTCGTCCCCGCCGCGCGGCTCACTTTCACCTGCCCGGTCCAGGCATCGCCAAACCACCAGTACGCCACCTGCGGGAACAGGTCCGCGAACTGGAGGTCATACCAGCACGCCCATTCCGTCAGGTGCGGCGGACGGGGCACCTCGGCGATCACCCGCGACTCGCCGCCGTCCGGCGGACGCGCATGCAGCCGGATGCGCGTCTCTGTCACCTCGATGCCGGTTTTGGTCCGTTCGGTGTACCGATGGCCTGGCGCCCATATTTCCGTCGTCATCATGTCACCTTTCATGTACATTATGTTCATTTAAAGAGCGCGAAAGTATACCCGATTTCGGTGTCAGCGCAACTGCTTGAAGATCTGGGAGATGCGCCGTCCGACCGACACCGGAAAATCCTTGATGTCGTTGATCTGGACCCAGTTGCCTGGCCCATACAGCTCGTCCATCTGCTGCGTCGGCGCGCGGGTCCCTAAGAAGATCCCAAAGGTCACCACCCCGTTCCGCCGCGCCTCCTTCAAGATCGCGACGGCCTCCTGGTGATCGCCCAGCGCGCCATCGCTCAGCGCGACAAACAGCTTGTTGCCTTCCTCGCGCGCCCGCAGCGCCTGCGTCGCCAGGCCGGCCGTGCCCGCCATGTTGGTCCCACCCCGGTTGCCGGCCGCCAGCACGGCCGAGCGCTCCGGATCGAAGCGTGGATCACCCATCGACTTGAACTGCGCGGCATCCGAGCCAAAGCCCCGCACCTCGTGCGCGATCGCCAGATCCTCAAACGTGTCGCTCAGGATCATCGTCGCGTCGAAGAGCGAGGCATTCTGGATCAGCGTCGCCATACTGCCCGACAGATCCACCGCCACGCTCGCCGCAAACGCCGTCGCCGGCAGCTCTTTGATCCGGGTTTTGACATCCTCCGCGCCTTTGACCGCCGCCACAAAGCGCCGCCGGTCGATCCGGCCGTCCTTTTGATAGCGCAGGCGCTGATCCGTCTGCTCGCGAATCGCCTTGAGCTGCCTGGCCAGATCCCGCGCAATCTCCCGATGCCTGGGCCGGCGCCGCTCCAGCGAGTCGTTGAGCGGCGCATTGCCACTCTTGGGCGTGGCGACCTGGACCGTTTCGACGCGCCCATCGGGGGTTTTGTAGCGTTGGCGGGTTGCTGCGCGATTGTCCATCGGCCGGTGGAGATCGCGGCCCAGCGCTTCGGGCGTCGCCGCCGCGCGGACGCCTTCTTCGATCGCATGCGCGGCGGCGGCTTCGACTTCGGCCACCGCGTCGACGATCTGCGCCTCGGTAAAGGGCGAGTCCCAATCGCGGAGCTGCCCGCTGCCACCCTGGACGCTGGCCCGTCCACCCCGGCCAACCTGCCCGGTCGAGCCGGACACGGTCCCCCCGTCATCGGAGAAGTACCCGTCGTCGCCGTCGACGTCGCCCACATACGGATCGCCAGCGCCCCAGTCGTCCCCATCATCGTCGTCGGCACCAGCGCCACGGCCGCGTCCGGTTCCCGCCGCATCATCATCGACGCGCGGGTCAGCGCCACCGCCCGCCGGGTCCTCAGGCGCGCCTGGTTGGGGTGGCGCCGCAGCGTCGTCATCCGTGCCACCCAGTCCGTGACCGGTTCCGCGTTCGTCGTCCTCAGCGGTCCGACCCTGGCCACCACCGGCCCCATCGTCGTCGGTCGCTGCGTCCCGCCGCCCGGTAGGCGCGTCATCACCCGCGCTTCCCCCACCTCGGCCCGTGCCGGTTGCGTCGTCCTCGGCCGTCCGACCGCCACCGCCACCGCCGCCGGCCTCCTCCTCGGCCGCCGCCGGACGCCGTCCCGTCGGCGCGTCGTCCTCGGCCGCCCCAGATCCACGCCGGCGACCACCGGGTGCGTCATCATCCTGGCTACCCTGTCCGCGACCACCCCCCGCCTGGCCAGACGGGTCGCTCCCTGGTTGGCCGCCCTGCTGCCCACCTTGCTGCCCGCCGGCTTGTCCCTCAGACGAAGCGCCGGATTGACCCCCGGATTGTCCGCCCGCCTGGCCGCCTTGCTGTCCACCGGATTGTCCACCGGATTGCCCGCCCGACTGCCCACCTGACTGCCCGCCTGACTGCCCCCCAGATTGTCCCCCAGCCTGACCGCCCTGCTGGCCGCTTTGCTGCCCACCGGCTTGCCCGCCTTGTTGACCACCCTGTTGGTTGCCTTGTTGGTTGCCTCGCTGCTGCCCGCCTTTGGGCTGCCCCCCTTCATAGGTCACGCCGCCGCTGAAGGTCGCCTGGCCGCCCCCCTGCTGTCCATCCAGAGCATCGGCGTTTTTGATCGTGACGTGGCCCGTAAACTCGACGTCGACCTCCGGACCACCACCGCCACCGCCGCCCATCTGGCTGGCGTCGATCACCTGATCGCCGTCGATCGTGATCTTGGGCCGGCGGGCCTTGGTGCCTGGGGGCGGCGGTGGCGGCGGCGTCATGCCGCGCCGTTTGGCCTCGTCATGATCGACGATCCCCTCCTCCTCCAGCCGTCTGGCGATGATCACGGCTGCATTGAACGCATCGTCCGGCGATCCGTGGACCGCCTGCCGCACGAGGGGGCGCAACTCCTCGAACAGCCGCCGCGCGCGGGGCGACAGCCGCTCCTCGACGACTTCCGGGCGGACCTTATAGTAGGGCAGCGCCTCATACAAGAGCGCGCCGGTCAGGTCCCCGTAGTCGTCGCGCTGCTCCCCCGGCTGCCAGTGCCAGCGGTCTTCCAGCCGGCAGCTCGCCGCCATGATTTCGCCCGCGCCCGGATAGGTCCGCGCCACCTCGCGCTCCATCCGGCCATCCTCGACGAGGTTATAGATCTGCGGCAGAAACCGCCGCCCCGCGTCGAGGGTGAGCGTGCCGCCGGTAGACGTTTCAAAGTCGACCGGCGTCTCGCTCTTGTGCGCGTCCAGCACCGCCGCCCACAGCTCCGGCGGCGTGAACTGCTCATGCCCGATTTCGTGGTAGAGTCCCGCGCGGGTGACGATCAGGTTATCGCGGGGATCGGCGTTGGGGCCGAGCGGCGTCGGATCGGCCATGATCTTGCCGCGCATATCGGTCGCAAAGCCGCTCGTGAGGTACCGGTGCTCCCCGGTCACCGGGTTGACGGAGAGCGCCCCCGGTCGCAGGATCACCCGGCGTGGCTGGCCGACCAGGCCGCTACACAGGCGGCTGTACAGATCGGCCAGGTGCTTGTTATCGACCGGGCTGGCGTCGTCGTCCAGGTGCCGGGCGGCCTCGGCGATGGTCTTGGGTTTCGGGGTGCCGTCGCGGTCCAGGCCCTGGCGGTTATAGCCATCCCGGTCGTAGCCCTGGCGATCATAGCCGAAGACATCGTAGCCTTCCCGCGTATAGCCCTGGCGGTCCTGCCCCGCCCGGTTATAGCCCTGCCGGTCATAGCCGTCGGCATCAAATCCGTGCTGATTGTACCCGCCCCACTGATAGGTCGGATCATAGTCGGGCTTGTCCGGCACGACCACCAGCGCATTCTGCGACATGACCAGCCCCGAGACGAAGGTGCGGACCCCGGTTTCGTGCGCCGGGAACGACGGGCAGCGGTGATCCGTGCCACTGGTGAACTGCCCGCAGTGTGGACACCGCAGCAGCACGCCATTCCAGCACGCCTTGTCGTCGAAGCGCGCCCGCGCCGTCGCCCAGCGCTGCTCCGGCGTCGGATGCTGGATCTGCTGGTACTGGGTTTTCGCCCGCTCTTCCGTCTGCTGCACCGTGTAGAAATGACCGGTCACGTTGCCCTGCGCGCGGCGGTAGTCGGCGTAGGTCATATCGGCATGGGGCGTGACCGGCGGGGCCGGCTGGGCGCGCATCCGCGGCTGCGCCCGGTCCTGCCCATACCCATCGCTCTTGCGGATCACCACCCCGCGTTTCGTCCAGCGATCCCAGCAGAACGACCCCGGGCCGTAGAAGGCACCATCGCCGGTATGCGCCACCCGGTACGCCGGATCGGTCGGGTCATAACATTCCTGCGTCGCCGGGTCATAGATCCAGCCCCAGGGGTTGCGCTGCACGCCCTGGGCATCGGGCGCGGTCAGGCCGGTCTTGCGGTGATAGCCCCAGCGATCGTAGCCGTCTTTATCCCAGCCGGATTTGTTGTATTTCGGTTCGACCAGCTGGCCCTTCCGGTCGGTGGTCATCCGCGGCTGGCCATGCCGATCCAGACCGTTTTTGTCGTAGCCGGTCCAGCTGAAGCCCTGCGCGTCATAGCCCTCGGCGTCATAGCCCGCCCGGTTCCGCGGCACGCCGTCCGGCCCGACCTTGAACCCGGCGCGATCGTAGCCGTCGGCATCGTTGCCGTCCGCGTTCAGGCCCTGCTTGGTGAACCCGTTGCGATCGTAACCCGCGCTGTTATACCCGCTGCGATCGAAGCCGTAGCGGTCCCGCCCCTGGGCATCATAGCCATCCGGCCCACAGCCCCAGGCATCCAGGCCGTCGCCATAGATGCCCTGCGCGTCGGGCTGCCACTGCGGGTGGAACTGGCCCTGCCGATCCTTGCCCGCGCGGTCGTAGCCCAGGCGGTCGTAGCCCTGCGCGTCATAGCCCTCCCGATCGTAGCCCTGGCGATCCCGCAGCACCTGCTGCGCATCCGGCCGGTACCCTTCTTTGGTCCAGCCGCTGGCATCCGTGCCGTCGCGGGTGTAGCCGGCCGTCGTCAGGCCGCTTCGGTCATAGCCATTGGCGTCATAGCCGTGCCGGTTATAGCCCGCTTTATAGCCGCTTGCCTCATAGCCCTCGCGGTCGCGGCCTTTGCGGTTGAAGCCCTCGCGATTGTAGCCCTCGCGATTGTAGCCTTCGGCGTCGTAGCCGTTGCGGTCGTACCGGGGCTTGGGCCGCGGACAGACATGGGCCAGCGTCAGGCTTTGGAAGCGCTGGCAGTGGGGACAGCGCGTCAGGCCCCCCGCTTCGCAGACGGTGGTGGCAAACCGGACGGCGACCGGGTGGTGTGTGGCATAGGCGCGAAAGGTCCCGGCGGCATTCCGCAGATCCTGGGGCAGGCTCTGGTCGGCGAACCAGGCGTTGGCAAGCGCCACGAGGTGCTCGCTATCTCTGTCTCCGTGCGGTCCCTGACGATAGGTGTACGCATCCGCCACGAGGTCGATCAACTCCGGGCAGGCCGCGAGCGCGGCTCGCGCGGCGTCGCGGGCGGCATCCGGCACCACCGGTCCGGTCGCAGCCGCCACTGGCTGCGGCGCGGTCGCCATCGCCAGGGCCGGCTGGACCGGCTGGCCAGGACCGCTGCCGAGCCACCCGCGCTGTCTGAGGAGATCGTACACGGCGGCATAGCCGGGCTGCGACTCGCGTCTGGGTAGCCCATCCGCCGCATGCGTCGGCGGGGTGAAGCCAGCCTGCTGCATCGCCAGGAACAGCGCGCGCGTTTTGGCCTCCGCCGTCAGCGCCGCGTGCTGATCCGCCGGCTGCCCGCGCCGGGCCTGATACACCTGCTCCAGGTCGGCCACGCCCACGCCCGCGCCCGCGCCCGCTCCGGCGACGACGTGCTGAAAGTATTTGGTACGATTTCCGTCGCAGGACATATACTACGGACCTTTCGCTTCACCGACTGCCTGATTCGACCGCGGCAGGCCCTCGCCGGTCCACCGCCGCGGGCCGCTACCCACACCGGCGGCGTCATGGTACGATACCGCCATGCAGGACACCGAGCTTGAAGCCCTGGCCCGCCGGGCCTTTCCCGACGCCACCCGGATCATCATCCTGGCCGCCGGCGATCCGGGCTGGACCCTGTTTCAGGACGCCGACGCCGACCTCCAGACCGCCGGGATCGCCGCGACCAGTTGGAATCCCACCACCGGGGTCCTCTATCTCCGCCGCCTCCCGCCCTCCCGGGGCGCTGGCCCGACGCCCCCACCCCCGCCCGGTGTCACCTGATGGATGCGTGGCACACCGGAGCCGCAGCCGTCGGCGCGTCCCCTGCGGGCTAATCCTGCGCCGGTGCTGACCGGCTCAGGGCCTCGCCGTCGTCGCCGAAATGGCGGGCGAAGGTTTCCTGCACGAGACGCCATTGCTCGTCGAAGGTGTCATCTTGATCGCATGAAATTTTCAGCGTCTCCAACGCCGAGAGCCAGCCCTGGGTCTTGCCGATCGCCATGAATCTGTTGAGGCGACGAGGACCCGGCGCCGTCGGCGTGTCGCTGTTCAACCCCAGCTTGCGTCCGCCGCCAAACCCGCTCGCCAGCTGCCCCAGCTCGTTGAACAGGCGGACCGCCGCCGCCTTTTCCGCCGCGCTCGGAATCAGCGCCTGACCACTCGGAATCCCGTAGGTGTTCGCCAGGATCTCCTGCCGCCGCCGTTCGTTGTCTGCCGCCGTGGTGCTGCCCCCCGGGTCCGGCGTGCCGAACTGCGCGAAGAACGCGTCGATCCGCCCCTCCTGCTCTTTCGCGCTCGGCGCGCCCAGGTGCAGCGGAATAATCCGCTCCAGTGGCGCCTGCGCCGGGCGGTCCGGATCACCCTCGTTGCCCGGATTCCAGGTCAGCACAAACACCGTCGAGGGATGCACCGGCACCTTGATCAGGTCGCCCGTCTCCGGACTGTTGACGTGGATCTCGCCGTCTTCCAGCATCGACTGGAGCGCCGTCGCCAGCTTGGGGTTGCGCACGATCTCGTTGACGCAGATCACCGAGCCCATTGCCGCCGCCAGGCCGATCTTGCCGAGCGCAACCTTCGACACGGTGGCGCCTGACTGGGGATCGGTCGTCAAGATCGTCGTGCCAATCATCTCGTCCATCGACGATTCGGGGGTGATATTCACCTCGGCGTAGTTCATGCCCTGGGTGATGTTCCCCTGTGCGTCGCGGGTTTTGATCGACGCCGCCAGCTGGCGCGCGGTCGTATTCTTGCCGGTGCCGGGCGGGCCGTAGATGCCAAACGCCCGTGACCAGGTGTTCTGGGCTTTGCCGCCGCCGAGCTGGAGCATCGCCGACATGGTGCGCAGAATCTTCTCGGTTTGCTCGTTGATCGCGAAGTTCGGATCGACGTCCGGCACCCGTTCGGTCAGCGGCCGGTCGAGATCGCCGCCGACGGCGCGCGGCACGTTGGTCAAGAACGGATCGGGCGCGTCGAGGACGACCAGATCCACAATATGTTCCTGCGCGGTTTTCGGCCGGGTGATGTCGATCGGCTTCCCCGCCGTGCGCACGCGCGGTCCCGTGCGCTCCTCATCCGGCGCCGGGCGCTCCGTGGTCGGATCGTCCGCCTGGGTCCGCCCACGCCGCCGTCGCCCGCCCGCCTCGCCGACCGGCAGGCCCTGGCCCGTCGCCGCGACGGCCTGCATCGCCGCCGCCAGCTCGCGCATCGCCGCGCCCACCTCGGACAGATCGGTCGCGGTGGTCGCCTGGGTCGCCGCCGTGGGTGCGATGGTCCGCAGATTGGCCGCGAGCGCCGCGGCAAAGGCGTCGGCATCCAGGGGAACGGTGACCTCGATCTTCGGCTCGACCGTGACCGCGATCGGCGGGACCGGAGGTGCCGCACCCGTCCCCTCCGGCGCGCCAATCGCCACGGTGGGGGCGGCACCCTCGCGCGGTGGCGCGGCGACCGGCTCCTCCACCGGAGACTGGGGATCGGCGCTCGGCGAGATCGGCGCCACGGCATCTGGTACGGATGCCGCCGTTGACGCCTCGGCTGCCGGCGCGGCGACCGCGGCGACCGGGCCGGTCTCCGCAGCGGTCCCCGCGCCATCCGCCAGAATCGGCGCATACGGATCAGTGGGCGTGTCATAGAAGCCCGTCGCGGGGTTGACGCCACCCGTCGCCGGATCGAAGGGGGCCGGTGCCGGGGTGGCCGGGGCTGCAGCACCTGCAGCGGGCGCCACTGCGGCGCTCGCGCCCGCCGCGGGACACACGTGCGCGTCGCCCATGAACTGCCCGCACGCGGGACACTTCTGGGTGCCGACCTGACCACCAAAGGTGATCGTTCCATTCCCGGCCAGCGGACCATTTTTGAACGCGATATAGGCCCCATCCGCGGCAGCCAGCGGCTCGCCGGTCCCCTGCTGGGCGCGAATCAGGTCGTTCGCCAGCGCGACATCGGAGGCCGTCTGCGGATGCAGGGCCAGGTACGCCATCACCGCCGCCACTTGCTCGGCCGAGGCGTTCGTCGCGCCCTGCGTATCGCCGACGGTCTGGGTGGCGGGATCGTACACGCTGAGCAGCTGCCCGCGGCCCTTGGTATAGACCTCCACCGTGCCATCGCTGGTTTCCACGATCTCGCCGTCGAGGAGCAGCCCCACCGCCGCATAGGTGGTGCGGCCCACCCCCACGCTCGGATTGGTGGGATGGGGATTGCGCTTGGTGGCACCTGGCACGGGCTCCACGCCGCTGTGGCGGGCGCTGCCCCAGGCGTTCGGACTCGTTACGCGCTGCCCGACGGTGTAGGTTTTGCCCTGGACCGTCACCGGCGTGCCGAGCGCGTCCGTTTTGCGATACTCGGTTCCGATGAAATGGCCCACATCGTAGGGCTGTCCGCCCGTGACGCTGGTGGTCGCCGCCGTCGCGACCTGATGCGCCGGTAAACTCGGCACGGACGCGGCAGTTCCGGGCACGGCCCCCGGCGCGAGCTGCCGGCCATATGCCTGGGCGGCTTGCCCGATCGCCGTCGGCGCGAGCGCCACGCGCTGCAAGCCGGTGGCGTCGAAGACTGGGACGACGCGCCCACCCACCGCCTGGGCCAGCGCAAAGCCGGATTCACTGCGGAACCAATCGGGCAGAAAGCCTCCGCCCAGCGCCTGCGGCAACCCGTCCAGCGTCACCGCGACCTGCTCGCCGCTGACGCCGTGGGTCATCTGAATGGGGCCCTGCCTGGCCTGCTCGATCAGCTTCGCCAGCACGCCCTCCGGATAGGCGGTCGCGGGCACCCGGAGGCGACGCCGCAGCGCGCGACCCATGGCCTCCGGCGTCGCCGTGGGCGGACAGATGTGGCCGCCCTGCGGCTTGACGAACTGGCCGCACGAGGTGCAGTGCAACCGCCCGATCGCGTTCAGGCCCCGCGCGTCGATCGTCCGCTGCTCCTGGCGTGCCGCCAGCACCTGGCGGGCGAGCGAGGGCAGGGTCTGGCCCCGTTTGAGCGCTTCCAGGGTTTGATAGACGACGTGGTAGCCGCGCTGGGCATCGGCGCGGGGCAGCCCAGACGCCGAGTGCGTTGGTGGCTTCAGCTGGGCGACCTGCATCTGTGCAAACAGGGCCCGGGTGCTGATCTCGGCCAGCTTGGGCAGCTGCTGATCGGTCACCGGCTGGCTGCGGGCGGTGGCGAAGATCTGTTCCAGCGCCGCCTGGGCCTCGGCCTGACCACCGAACGCGGCGGCTGCGGCGCTGCCAGGGCTGCACACATGGGCAAAGTATTTGTTGCGGTTGCCATCGCAGGACATGGACAAATTCCTTTCACGGTGTACTCGTGCAATGCCAAGGCTCAGGTTGGAAGCTCCGTGGTCGCATCGCGCAGCAGGGCGAGCGCGTACTGGGCATAGCCGCCCCAGGGCTCGCCCAGCGCGGCGATCGACTGGGTGCCGATGGCGCGTTTGAAGGTGGCGACGGCGGACGTCACGGAACTGGCGACGTTAATCAGCTCCATGACCGCATCGATCACCGTCTGATCCGGTTGGGGAGGGCCGCTGTCCGCAGCGGCCACGGCCGCGTCATCCGGTCCCCCAGCCGCACCTGGTTCCCCCACATCGGCGTCCCCGCTCAGGGCTGGCAGCTCGCGGGCCGCGCCGCCGTCCGGATCGGCCGCGAACCGCACCCGGCCGCGGGCCTCGTCGAGCGCCTGGTCCAGCGTGTAGGTACCCTTGGTCACCGTGCTGGCGATGCGGCGAATCTTCCGGGCCAGGCGCGGGTCCTCCGCAACCTCCTGCAGCAGCCGCTGTTGCTGGGCCGGCTCCAGCGTCCCCAGCGCCCGCATCGCCGCCGGACTGAGGTCCAGCACGCGGGCCTGCGCCTGCACCGCGCTGTCGAGCGACAACAACCGCATCCGGCGCTTCCGCTGCGCCGGACTGAGATCCAGCCCCAAGCGGTCCAGCACCTGCTCCCAGGTCACCACCGGACGGGTCGGCGCGAAGCCCACCGTGGCGAGGAGCGCCCCCAGCTGCGCGAGCGTCTCGGTCGGCGGGTGCTCCCGTCCGAGGATGTCCCGTGCGGCGACGCCGACGCCCAGCGCATCGGCATTGGCGCGGAACCAGGCGATGCGGAGCGCGCAGGCTTCGTCCAGGGCATCGAGGGCGGCGCGGTGGAGGTTCTCGACCAGGCGCAGTTCGTGGGCCAGGGCCGGATCAAGCGCGGGATAGACCAGACAGGCCAGCGTCGCCCAGCCGGCCGCGGTCACCGCGCGCACGCGCCGCTCGCCGGCGATGATCCGGTACGCGCCGTCGCCGCGGTCCTCGACCAACGGCGGCTGCGCGAGATACGGCTCGGACTCGACGGCCAGGCTGGCGATCAGATCGTCCAGTGCCGTCTCGGTGGCCCGTGGGTTCTGCGCCGTGGTCCGAATCGCCGCCACGGGCAGCACCTGGAGCGTGGGCGGTCCCGGATCAGCCGCCGGGCCGCTCGCAGCAGCACGGGCCGCGCCAGATTGGGGGGAAGATGTCTGCATGATCGTCCTGCGCCTTTGGTCGCCTTCGTTCAGACCCGAGTCCCGACGCGCCTAGTCCGGCTGGGCCGCCAGCCCGGCAGCATCAAGGCGGAGGACCAGTTCCTGCCACATCGGTTGCAGCCAGCCGCAGTGCTGCTCCGACAGATAGCCCGGCCCGACACCGTCCAGCACCTTCAGGGCGGCCTCAAGCGCGCCGGAGAGCTGCAGTGCTTCGTCCTCGGACCAATACTCGTGACCATCCGGCGGCAGCGAGCCCCGGCCAATGTCGCCCCGCTCCGAGACCAGCTTCCGGCCTGGACCGGTTGAAAACGGCAGCGCCAGCGTCGGATCGGGTTCAAACGTCGCGCGCTGATCGGCATCCACATCCAGCGGCAGCCCGTCGTCAGGATCGCCGCGCGCAGCCCGCTGCCCGGCTCGGGCGGAGCTGGGTGCGTCCGCGGTGTCTGCCGCATCCAGAGCCTGGGCCAGGGCTTCGGGCGACCAGTCAGCGATCCGCTCCGGTGCAGCGTCGGTCTGCAGCGGCGCGCTCAGTGCCTGCCGCAGCGCCGCGCCGACATCGTCCTGATCCTGCGCCTGCGCGATGAGCGCCTGCTGCTCGTCCGGCGGACGCTGCGCCAGCTCCCGCAAGGTGCGCTGGCTCACGTCGACGCCGGCCAGCGCGTCCTGGGCCTCCAGCGACAGGTCGAGCAGGCTCAGCAGACGCTTGCGCTGGTCAGCGGTCATCTGCACCAGGCCAATGGCCTCCAAGACCGTCGTCCAGGACACGCGGACGTGGGCGCCGCTGCTCAGGTAGGCGTCGCGGTTCGGAAAGCCGGACAGCGCGCAGAGCCGGTCGCGCAGCGCCGCGATCTGCCGGGCGGGACTGCCCGCCGCCGCCACGAGCACCGCCGTCTGCGTGCCATCATCGCCCGCATCGGCTTCAAAGGCGGCGATCTGGTGGCCGAGCCAGAGCAGCTCCAGCGTCTGGGCCAGCTCCAGCGGCGTCAGGGACTGGTGAAAGCCATTCGTGATGAGCTGACTCTGCTTGACAGCAAGCCAATTCACCTCGTCGCACAGGACACAGGGTACCTCGCGGAGGCCCGCCGCCTCCGCCGCGCGCTTGCGGCGGGCGCCATCGACCACGACATAGCGGCCGTTCCCCACGGGACGGACGAGCAGCGGCTGCTGGATGCCGGCGGCGGCGACGCTCGCGGTCAGCTCCTGCTGGCGATCGTCGGGAAACTCCTGGCGTGGCTGGGTCAGATCCTCGTCCAGATCGACGAGGGCGATCCGCAGCGGCAGGCCAGCCAGCTGATCGGCGACGGCCACGTCAGGCGCGTCGGTGGGTGCGGGGGTCGGGTGGTTCGGCATCGGTCATCCTTTGGACACGGGCGGTGCTCGCTCCTGGCGCATCCAGGGCAGCGACATTCCCGCCGAGACAGCTTGCAGCATCCAGCATAGCGCAGCAGAAGCGGGCTGGGGTGCGGCTTATCTGCCAATCGGTGTCGGTGATGGCCTATCCGCTGAGCGGGACTGTTGGGGGATGGGGGCTGTCGATCAGGCCGCCTGCCGCGCGTGGCGCGCGCGGGCCTGGGCATCGGCGGCGACCTGGCGCTGGAACTGGGCGACCAGATCCGGCACATTCCAGCAGCGCTGGGCGAAGGGGTCCTCGAAGCCAAGCCAGCGGAGGTCGCGAAAGGACGCCTCGAACGCCGCCAGCGCCTCGGCGGCGGAACAGAACCGAAAGGGCGGCTGCGCGATGAGCGACGCCGGAATGGCCAGACGCGGTGGCGGGGTCTCCGCCCGGAGCGGCCACACCAGCAGGGCACGGCCGGTGCCGCTGCCGAGCGCGCTGGACCGGTAGAGCACCACGCCGGGCAGCCCCTCCGCGAGGTAGCCCAGCTCAAAAAAGTCGGTCTGCGCATTGTGATAGAAGAAATAGCGGCGGTGCGTATCTGGCATAGTGTCTCCTCAGGAACATACAGAGTCATGCGTGAACGTGGGTGGTGATTCACTGGGTGGTTTGCTGCGCTCGGTCGTCCCCCACCAGCATACCAAGCCGTGTGGCCAAGATCAGCGCGTTATCTGCCACTTTGCCACGAACGGACATCGGGCTCATCGGCTTCCTCGTCGCCGCGGTGGTGCAGGCTGACCGGTGACCTCAGGCCCGTCGCCGTGCGTTGTCCTCTAATGCGGCGAGCGCTGGCGCACGCCACCGCGGCGCACGAATGCGCTCGGCTGCCCGGTAGAACGCGGCCCAGGCTCCAACGGGAATGGTGGTGCTGGTGGCAATCTCCACAATCGCTTTCGACCGCAGCTCTCCTGACCGGATGCCATCGACGATGATCGAGGCGGCGACATGCCTGCTGCCACGCGCCAAGGTTTCGGTGATGATCGATCTGACAATGTCGCGGTGGGTGGTGTCCTTCAGGAGGGTCGTGGCGCGGACCACCGGCTCAAGGTGGGCTGCTGGGGTCGTCGCGCCCAGGGTGCTCAACACGTCATACTGAATCGTGGAATCGACCCCTGCCTGCAGATCGGTCAGGGCTTCCGCCACGACCGCTGCTTGCGCGTCAGGCGCGGTCAGCGGAACCAGCTGCGCCAAGGCACGTGCCCGATAGGCGGGTACCCGCACCCGTCTCGCCAGCTCCAGCGCGCGGTCCGCAAGGGGTCCATCGCTCGCCCGGTCACCCAGCGCCCGGGCGACCTCGACCAACGCATGGGCGCGGACATCATCATCCGCAATCGCAGCAGCGCAGGTGAGCGCGGCCTGCACCGTGTGCTGGCGTGTCACGCCCTGCAGCGTGGCTGCTGCCTGCACGAGCGTGCGCACCTGCAGCCGTGGGCGTTCCTCCTGACGGACCCACCCAACGACGGCGTCCGCATGACCCTCGGCGATCAACTGGCCCAGGGCAGCCGCACGCGCGTCGTCGTCGAGATCCTGGCTAGCCTGCAGCCGCTGCCTGACGTCGACCGGCGAGCGCGCAGCAGCGGTCGCCTGCCGGGCGAGACGGGTCAGGCAGGCGTGGGACCCATCTGCTACCATCCATGCACCACAGTCGGGACAGCGCTGCCGACCGGCACGACGACACAGCAGGTCCACCAAGGCCATCGCCGCGATCCGCTCCTGGAGGGTGCCGCCCCGCTGCGGCGTATCCAACCCAACCCGGCCGACCTGCTTGACCGCCGTAAGCAACGCGTAGGCACCTGTGGACAGCTCATCGTCGATGGCGCCGTCCTCAAAGCGGACCATGGCCGAAAGGACGGCGCTCAACTCATCATCGGTCAGCGCGTCGCTTGCGGCCAGTCCAGCATGGCGCTGACGGTTCAGCCAGTCCACCAGCGTCGGCGTTGTAGCCAGAGTCGTGACCGCCTCGTCGATCACCCGCGGCACTGACCACCCAGAGCCATCATTGGGACAGTCATGCTGCGCTGGGTCGGCGACATAGGCAGGACAGCCGCCGCAGTGGATCAACCCCGCATCTTCGCACGCCGCCCGCGCAAGATCCAGACAGGCACCTTCCAGCGACGCGACTGGCACGCCAATGGCATACCGTGTTTCCAACTCGTGCAGGCGCATCAGAAAGTTCGCCGCGGCACCCCGCGCGGTTCCATACGTCTGCGGATCAGCGGCAAGTGCCTGCGCCAGGTCCACCAGGGCTTGCAGGTCAGGGCTCGGCTGGCGGAAGCTCGCAGGAAAGCTCCCACGGCCCGAGGCGACAGCGACGATCGTCGGCGTGACCTGGATCGGTGCGGCAGGCAATATCGCCGGACAGCCATGGTCCCGTGATGGTGACATGAACTGCTGGCACTGCGGGCATCGAAGCAGACCGCTCGTCTCCGCGAGAAAGCGCGCAAAGGCGACATCATGCGCAGCCGTCGGCGACCAATCGTTGAACGGACGCTGCTGCTGCCACGCCGCGGCAGCCAAACGCCAATCGATCGGAGCATCGGGCGTACTCAGGAGTCCATTGGCTGTTCCGCGCAGTCCCGCAATCGCCGGCCGGGCATCCTGGTCATGGATGCCATTCACCAGATTGAGGCAGGGCAGCTGCTCGATGCGGCGGGCGATCACCTCGCGCATGCGGACGTGGCTCTGCTCCGTCGCGGGCGTCGTTTCGCCCGCCGCCCACACGATCGCCACAAAGGCCCGGGTTGCCGCCGCGCTCGGACCGGTGGCGGTTGCTCCCAGGTACGTTTCGGCCGCCGCCCGCACGCGTGAGGGGACGGCTGGCCCACACAGCCCCTGTGCCGCCCTCGTCAACGCCGCATGCACCGCCGGCGCGGTCAACTGCTCCAGTCCCTGCCGATCCTGGTACGGTGGCTCGGTTTGAACGCGCAGCGCTGGAAAGGTGTCGATGACGCTGCGGATCGCACAGGCATGCTGCCCTGCGGCATCTTGGAACTGACCGCACTGGGGACAGCGCGGCAGACCGGCTGTCTCGGCGAGCGCGACGGCAAATGCCGCCGCCGTGGATGGATCGGCCTGATAGGCCGCTGCGGCTGCCGCTAACGCAGGTGGAACAGGCTCGTCGCGGTCGTCTGCCGCGCTCACCACGCCCTCGGCCGCACGATCGAGCTCGCGCCGCAGAGCGGGATCACCATCCGCCACATCACCGCGCGCGAGGTCAAGCAGACGGGGCACGCGCATGAATGCCTGCTGCATTTCTTCGGTACGGATCAGACGAGTCATGGATTGGTACAACTCGTCCTCGCTCATCGTTGCAGGGTCCAGCGCCCCACGCATCAGCGCCGTGAGGAATCCGGCGAGCGGTGGTCGATCGGGATCGACCGGGATGGTGCCCAGGTGACCAGCCAAGGCATCCATCTGTGCCGTCACGGTTCGCTGGGGCCCGGATGGGTGCTGCCTCACGCCACGAGCAGCGAGCAGATCATGCGTCACGTCCGGGAGGGGTTTGCCCTGCTCGATCGCGCGGAGCGTTTGCTCGATCGCCGCATAGCCTGCTTGAGCAGCCGCGCTTTTCGGCAGCGCAAGGGAGTGGCCTGGACGTGGCTTGCCATGGACGGGTGGTTTGAGCTTGGCAGCGAGCATCCGATGGAAGAGCGCGGTACACCCGGCTTGCGCTGCCAAGAAAGCCGCGCGTGCCGACGGAGACATATCCCCGGATCGCCACTGCCGCTGATCCGTTCGTTCAGCCTGGCTTTTCGCCGTTTGGTACACCGATTCAAGGACGCTTGCCGCCAGGTTGGAATCGCCGTTGCCCAACGCCGCGGCAACCGCAGGGTCTGCCGCCATCTTCGTCGTAAATGCTGCTCGGTTGTTATCGCAACTCATACCCCTGCCTCATCCGTCTGTCGGAGCCGATAACGGGGATTCCATCCACCACGAACAAGCTCGAAGCGACCAGCAAACACCAGCGCTCGCTCGACACGGCGTACGTGTGCCATTTCGCTGGTAGCTGGCTCGTCAGGTATCCCCATCAGCCGACCAATATCATCTTTGTCGAACACATCCTTTGGTAGGCAATGGGCATTGTTAACCGCCCACTCCTCCCACGTTTGCGGGCCAAGCACGCGGGCATCTTTGTCGGATGACGGGAGCCATCGCCGAGCACCGATCCGCGCGTCGTTTGGACATCTACCATCGCACCGTTCGCGCAACCGAAACCACGCCGCAGACGTTTCACGCTGTCCCCGAGCCGTGCGCTCCCAAACGCAGCCACAGGAAAGGGTCAAGCGGGCACCGATTGGAACCTCGCCGGGATCGTCCTTAAACGTGGTCGAGGAAACGGCGTTTGGCATGGCGGCAAGCAGGGAAATAGCGCGTGCTGTGGTACGAGCGGCGATCTGCCAATCAGGCGTGTTCCGAGCCTCGGACCAGGCGCGGATCGGCACCGGACTGTCACTGCGCAGCAGATAGTCGCATGCCACGCTCAACGCATCACGATCCTCATCGGTCAAGCGCTCAGCTTCTGTGATAGCGGCAACCCGTGGAAGTGTTTTGAGGACATGCCGTGCTGCTCCAGAAGGCGTGTGCTGTTCCAGAATCGCATGTGCCAGCTTCGGCAGGTTCTGCCGCTGCTCGATCGCGCGAATCGTCTGGTGAATGGCTCCATAGCCACGCTGGGCATCTTTCCGGGGGAGGCCGTTCGCGGCATGGGTTGGTGGCGTGAACCCAGCCTGCCGCATCCGTGCAAACAACAGGCGCGTCGCGCTCTCGGCCTGCACGAGCAGGCTCGCTCGTTCTGCTGGATCGTCGGGCAACGGCTGATTGCGCGCCACATTGAACACCGCCTCCAGCACCTTCGGGGCGATCACCGAGCCACCAAGCGCATCGGCGAGCGGTCCGCCATGCTTCGTCAACGCGGCAACATACGTCTTTCGATTCTGGTCGCAACTCATCACGTACCGCTCCATGTAATCTCGACACAGGTAGCCAGATTCCTCGCCACCGCCGAAGCAGTGCGGCATAGGCACTGAAATGGCGCCTGTACCTGGTGGTCGTGTACCGTCCAAACGCCACATTAAACTCGCCGCGCCGATTGAAGCGACACAGGCCGTTGAAGCCGGTGCGGTTCAGGTGGTGTATATGCGCACCCCCTCACGCGGTCAGCGAAACGGCGGAACCGGACGGACCGCGATCGCGGTTGGCTTCGGACCGGGATCGGTCGTACCGGTCAGCTGGGCCTGCCGATCTGCTGCGGCGGATGTCTCGACACGCTGGTTTGCGTGGTTGTGATGCCCTGAATCAGCATGTTCAGACATCCCCGTATCCTGCCGTGCGCACGGTCGAAGGCCGTAGGGCCTGGTAGCGTCGGCTGCGGACGGCATGTCTGGACATGCTGGTTTGCGTGATTGTGATGCCCTGAATCAGCATGTGCAGACATCTGCCTTATGTGGCGACACGCCCGGTTGTTCGCCTGGCGTGGATTTCGTCCATCACGAGCTGCAGGCTTTCGTCGAGCAGCGCGCGCAGCTCCGGCGCGAGGGCGAGGGCGCGCACCGCCTGAATCTGGCGGATCAGCGCGCTGTTCGCCGACAACAGCTCGCAAACCGCCTCGATCGCCGCCACGTCGTCCACGGCGCGCAGCTCCGGCTCGTCACACGCATCTGCGTAGCGGTTAATGTAGGGCGTGTGGATCTCCAGCAGGCCATGCAGCACCTTGGCCACCGCATGCGCCGTCTGCTCCAGGTGTTCCCCCGCGGCTGGCACCGCGACACAGCACCGGCCCCCAAAATCCAGAAAGCCGGCCGTGACCTGTTCGGCATCGATCGCCCGCGCCACCTCCGCTGCATTGGCCCACTCCGGCAGCTGGAGCGCCACGCCGACGAGCGGGCGCAGCACCACCTCGCTCGCCACATCGGCATGGGCGACGATGTGGGCACGCAGCTGCTCGGCGAGCGCGCGATCCTCACCCAAAGGAACTCGTGATCCCCGGACCGGGGACAGCGGATCATCGACCGCCAAGGTTCAAAATGCGTCGTACGTCAGGGTCATTGTGTCCTTCTTTCTGGCGCTGATCGAACGTCCATCCCGGCGTTTGCGCTCGCCGGTCCAGCCCCAATCCGCAGGTCTCAACGAGCATGATCGCGAGGTCTCGCCACGCGATTTGCCGCATCAGGACGCACTATCCCGCATGGCGAGACGTGGTCCTCACGGCAGGTCACACCCCAGTGCGTGGCCGTTGACGGACGGCGCGGCTCCGCATCCGTGGCTCCTGCCGCCCGATCCACCCCGACGCATGCACCTACCACCAGACGCGCGCCGGTCCGTGCGCAGACCCGAGGTCTCGCCACGCGATTCGTCCGCCTGCCGTGCCAGGATGAACAGGCCGTGCAGCTGGTCGCCGAGGGGATTCCCAGCGTCGTGACCGGCGGTTGCCAGCACGGTGAGCCGGGTGATCCCGATCGAGCGACCGTTCCGCTGGCCCAGCGCGCCCTGGTCGATCATGCGGCCATGCCCCAGAGCAGCCACGAGCCGACGAGCAGGGCCACGACCGTGATCAGGGGTTCGCCGACCACGGCGAGCGGTCTGGGCAACCCGAAATCCCGTGCGCTGATCGGGTGCAGCAGGGGCACGCCTGCCACGGTCACGAGGTCGCCACACAAATGCAGCCACTGAGATCCGACCAGCGCCGCCGGCACGAGCGCCCAGATCGGCTGTCCATTCCGCCAGAGCGCCACCGCCAGCGCGGCCAGCACGCCACCAAGAACGAGGCTGTGCGTCAGGCGGCGATGCCCGCCCGCGCCGATCCGAATCAGCCGGAGCAGCAACCAGCCGAGCAGCGGCCCGACGAGCAGGGCGCCGAGGAGGAGCCCCACGACGGCGGCACCTTCGGGACGCATCGGTAGCCGTCCCTGCGCGGCGAGGGCATAACCGACCAGGCCAACCAGCGGCGCAGCAATCAGGGCCACCGCCGCTTTCAACCGGCGGGACATCCACGATCCTGGCTCGTCCAGATCCGGCCAGAGGTTTAAGAGCGCGGAGCCGAGGATGATCCCAAGGCCCGTGAGGCCGAGCGGAATGATCGGCGCGCCCAGCTGCCAGACGCCGCTCGGCAGCGGTAGCACCTGGGTATGGTCCAGCCAGCGGGCAAGGCCCAGGCCGCCCACCGCCCCAATGATCAGATGTGTTTGAAAGCCCGACATGACGACGTCCCTTTCTGCACTGTGGGCCCGCACGTGCCGCTGGAGGCGCGTATCGAGGCCGTGCTGCTATGATTCCGGTGTTCCTGGTGGATCGGCTCGATTGCGCCGTTCCTGGCCGCTCTGAGGGGCGTCCTGGTCCCCGGCGGCGGGTCCGTCACATCTCGCCTGCGGCTGTTTCGACCGCTCCCGATCACCATGTGACACCTGTTTAGTTATGTCAATATACTCGAAGGATCTCACCCGTCACATCCCCTGCGACGCCTGCCCAGGGTAGGGACGCACGCGCTCCTACTCGCTGACCTGCCAGGTCTGCCGATCTGCTCTTCGGCGATCGCCACCTGGCACGCGCGCGTCCCTAGTCCCATTCTGCCCGCCTGCGGCTGCCGACCTGGTGTACGCTGCCGACGTGCCCCTGCGCACCCGCCGACGAGCCGCTCCAGCCATATCCTGCCGACATGGCCTGGTCGCTTCCACCCAGCGCGGCGCGGACCCAGGACTGCGGCGCTCGCACCGGGGGCTAGCACGCTCGCTCCCTCGCTGGCGCTCGGATGCTCCGTGCGTCCCCCTGGGAGTGGGATCGCGCGCGTCCCCAGTCACAGCACCACCTGGCTCGCAGGGCAGCAGCAATGCAAAGCAATGCAGAAGCAATGCAATGCAGGGCAGATTGCAGGGCAGATGCAGGGCAGATGCAGGGCAGATGCAGGGCTTCACCTTGCCCCGCCTTGTGTCGCCTGGCTCCGCCTCGCCGAAGCAGCGCGAATCGCCCGGATGCGTGTCCTGACCTTGGAACCGGACTGGCCCATCCGAGCTGCGGATCGGACTCGTGATCGGGGCCGCATGCACGTATAATGTCGGGCGGTTTTTCCGCTCTGGGAGCGCCGAAACCCCATCGTCTGTGGCGCGGTTATGGCGCGGTTATGGCGCGGTTGTTGCACGGTTATGGCGTCGGTTATCGCGTCGGTTATGGCGCGGTTGTGGCGTCGGTTGTGGCGTCGGTTGTCGCATGACTTAGCGACCCGTCACGGGCGCCGGCGTGAGTCGTTCCGGCAATTCCGGCACCCACGCCGCCACCAGCGACCCCCAGGCGTCTGGTGACCCCACCAGCGATCCCAGGAGATTCGCCCGCTGCGGCGGTACATCCTTCAACGTCAGATACTCCCCCCACAGCGCCCCATACACCGGATGGGTCGCCTTGCTCGGCGTCGAGATGACGCCCGGTCCGCCCGGCCACGCATCCTGCCATTCCCGCGCGATCTGTGCTGCCCGCTTGCCCGGCGGCACCAGAAACACCGGCAGCACGGGGCCGCCCAGGGTCTGGTGATACACCCGCTCCGCCGTCAGCGTCCGGTACATCAAGCCTTTGCCGAGCAGCACCTTCAACGGCTCGGTGCCCCGGTCCACTTCCAGCGCCAGCCGCACCGTCTGATGCTGCGGACCGTCCGGCGAGCCGTCATGCCAGGGAATGTCCCACCCGGATCGCGCCTGGGTCCGCTGCTGCGTGTTGAACCGAATCACCAGGATCGCGTCGATCCGCTGGCGGGGATCGCTCACATACTCGACATGGCAGAAGATCGCGTCGACCATCGGGCAGCGCCGCGCCGCGTCGATCATCGACACGCACCACGACGCCGCCAGCAGATCGTGGGCCAGCTGCGCTTTCGGCACGTCCGGCGCGCGGCGATCCCGCGTCCGCAGCGCCGCCAGGCTCGGCGCGTAGGGTTCCAGATCCAGCGCGTCGAGGAGATTCCTGCCTTCCGGCGTCAGCCCGTAGATGTAGGGCAGCTTCAGCGTGCGCTGCCGACTCCCCGTCCTGGCCGGCGCGATGTCGGCATGCGCCGTCTGGGTGTACCAGATCAAGCCCAGCTTGACCAGGTGGCTCAGGCGGCGAAACATCGTCGTCCGATCCACCCTGGGAAAAAACAGGTCTTTGAGCCACCGGCTGGCCATGAACTCCAGCCGTCCGAGCGCGCGCAGGACCGCCATGTCCCGCTCGTCGCCCAGGCCAATCAGATCTTCAATCGGCAAAATCGCTGTCATGGAATGAGTCCTTTTCAGATATGGTACGTGGGACGCGAGCGACGCCGGCTAGGCGTCCACGTCCGGTTCAAAGCCTTCAAAGCCGCCCACCAGATCGTCGGCCGCGCGCCGCTTGCCCCGCGCCGCCATCAGCTCGTCGAGCGTCGGAATCGTGTCCAGCTGGGTCCGCGTCGCCCGGTCACGTTCCGCGGCGAGGGCTGCCACGGTGTCCTGCTGCATCAGCTCCTCGGCCGTCGGCGCGCCCAGCGGACCGGCCGGCGCGACACGTTGGGGCGGCGCGTTCCCACCACCCTTCTTCGCGGCTTTCTTGGCGGCTTCCGCCGCCGCCGCCCGCTCTTTACGCACCTGGCTCGCCTCCCGCGACGCCATCAGCAGCGCGAACGCCATTGCCTCGGTTTCTAGCTTCGGCACGCCCGATCCCAGATCGGAGAGGATGCGAATCCGGTCGACTTTCTGCTGCTGGATGGCTGCCTGCCCCTCCAGCTCCGGGTCGATCCGCACGCAGCCGGGATGATCCAGGATGAACTGCCGCCGGGCCTGACGGTGGGCTTTGGTCCGCGCGCAGAAGGCGTCGAAGGCCGCCGGGTTGTGCATGCAGACCGCGCCCAGCCGCTGCACCGCCTCGTCCCAGCGCACCTTCGCCAGCTCATGAAACCGTAAGATCGTGGCATCCAGCTCGCGCTCCCGGCTATTGGCCGCCGGCGCCAGCAGCGTCCGCCAGTTGCGGTACACCCGTGGCGGCGGCTCTTCCTGGACCAGCTCCGGCTTGGGCAGTGGCTCGGCGCTGAACAGGTTGCCGCGCCCGGCCAGCTTGAGATACTGGTGCAGCGCGTAGTTGTGGACCGGGTGGACTTCCATCTGGGTAAAGTCGGTCTGGGTCAGGCCCAGCGCCCGGTACAGGCTGGCATAGGTGCTCGCGTCGTCGGCCTCGCAGCCCAGGATCACCCGCGTCCCGGCGTTATCGGCCAGCGCGCCCATCACCTCGGCGTCGAGCTGGCTCAGGCCCTGGTGGACATACACCTGGCCGATCCGCATCGAGCGAAACTGGCTGAGCATCGTCTTGAAGAGCGGGATGTTGTCGTTGGCGATCACCTGCACCTCGTCCACGATGATCGGCCAGTCGGGACGCTGGGCTTCGGGGACATTCGTGCGCGACAGCGCGGCCAGGCGCAGCTGAGTGAGGAGCAGCGTAATCGCGATCGACGCGATCTGACCCTGGCTGGCGCTCACCCCCATCAGCAGGATGCCGTTGCTATCCATCAGCTTGCGCAGGTCGATGCTGCACGACGGCGCGACCAGCATCGCCTGCAGTTCGGGAAACGACATCAGCTGGTCAAGCCGCCGCTCGAACGAGGCCAGCGATGCCTGCTGGGTCTGGGGCATCTCCGGGAAGCGGCGGTCCCAGAAGTCCTGGACCTGGATGAACGCGCCCGGCAGCCGCCCCACCACCTGCGCCCGGTAGTCCTCGTCGCCGAAGAAGCGGATCAGGTGCATCAACGTCGGCTGCGGCTCGCCGCCGAGCAGCGCCAGCATGCCGAAGTTGGCAAACTGCTTGATGCCGACGGCCTCGTTGAAGCGCGGATCGAGCGTCGGAAAGATGTCGAGGACGGTCGAGGCCATCATCGACGGGTCGAGGCCGAGCGATTTCGCCAGCGTGGGGCTGAGCAGGTTCATGCCCGGTCGCAGGTCTTCGCCGGTGATCCGCGAGCCGTCCAGGTTGACGATCGTGACGTCCTTTTCCCGGCCCAGGGGGATAATCGGCAGCGCCGTGTTGACCAGATCTTTCGCTTTACAGTCCAGGCCCATAAACCCGGCCCCGGCGCGGAGCAGCCCCTGCATATAGTTGAGCAGCATCACCGACTTGCCGCGGCCCATCGGCGCGGTAATCCAGGCGATGAAGCGGAACATATCGTAGGGCATCCCGATCGGCGCCCAGCTCCCGTCGCTGCGCTCGCCCATCCCCATCGCGAGGTGGTGGGGATTGTGGGGATCGATAAAGGCGTTGGCGGGCGGCGGCAGCCACTGGGCCATCACCCGCTCGACCCGATCGGCGAAGTCGGCGGTCGGCGGACACCAGAGGGTGGCGATTTCGGCGGCACTTAAGATCATGCTGGTCTCCTTGGTTGCTTGGGTGGATGGGATATTAGGACCGATGACCGAGCCAGTCGCTCCAGATCGGCACGACGCGCGGATTGCGAACGGGCATCACGCTCGCGAGTACCGTGGCGAGACGCTGGGGCAGACCGGCCCGCGTCCTCCGGTACCACAGCGTGCCGAGAACCGCGCGCGGCAGGGCGACGAGCGGCACGGGGAGCGCCCAGATCGCCGGTCCCAGCCCTGACGAGAGGGGGGTTCTCGACACGGCAACCAGCGCGCTGAGAACGGCCGCGGCGAGGATCACGCCCGTAACCCAGGCGAGTCGCGCGCGGGTGACGGGGAAGGGTGGCGGCGCGGGAATCACCGCCGGCAGCACCTGAATCGGGCCGGCGACGAGCCGCTGTTCCGCGTTGGCGATCGCCTGCGCTGAGGCGGCCAGCGCCGCGCAGATCGTGGTGACCATCGTCTGTCCCG
Source organism: Herpetosiphonaceae bacterium (assembly GCA_036374795.1). Lineage (NCBI taxonomy): Bacteria > Bacillati > Chloroflexota > Chloroflexia > Herpetosiphonales > Herpetosiphonaceae > Herpetosiphonaceae bacterium. The sequence goes on along the minus strand of DASUTC010000347.1, from coordinate 142,670 downwards.
CTTCCGGCGAGGCCGCCACGACGATCGCCCGGACATGCAGGTCGAAGGCCGGTCCGGCGGCTTTCTGCTCCAGCACCCGCTGTTCGCTCGACCCGGCGTCGAGCTTTAGCCGCTCCAGCATCGCCAGCACCCTGGTTCGCCAGGCGCGATCCGCGACGGGGCGGAGCAGAATCTGGAAATCGCTCACAAAACAGTCGCGCAGCGGCGACAGCGTTTGCAGCAGGCCACTCAGCAGCGGACTCTCGCGGGATGGAATCGCGATTGCCAGGGCCTCCGGCCCCTGGAGCTGGATGTCGGTCCAGCAGACGACGCGGCCCGGCTGCAGCTCGGCCAGCAGCGGGTCGGGCTGCACGTCGATCTTGGTGCCGCGGCTCACGCCCTGAAACACCTTTTGCAGACTCGTGACCAGGGTGGGCGGTCCCTGCACGCTCAGGCCCTGGACCACCGCCAGCTCGGGCCGCCCGGTCCAGCGCAGCACCACCGGCGTGCCGTCGCCGCGCAGCAGATTGGCGCGGGGCAGGAGGCCGTGGAGCGTCCGGAGCAGCGTCACGCCATCCTCCGGCTTCAGCGTCACGCTAAACGGCGTGCGCAGCCGCAGATAGGTCCGCTCCAGCGTGAGGGGACGGGTCCGCTGCGCGTACAAACTCATCAGGTGCTGGATCAGGCTGCCGATCAGCCAGAACCCGGCAACGGCCCAGGCGAGGTACAGCCAGGTCAGCAGGGGCTGGGGCGGGATCGGCGCGGTGCCCGCCGGCGGGAAGGACTGCATCAGGGTGGGTTCGAGACCCTGCCAGAACCAGCCCTTCCAGTCATACCCGCCGACCGGCGAGGGCAGCTTCGGCACGCCAAAGAACCCGATTGGCGCGAGCGCGGCGGCGAGGCGGATCAGCGCCTGACGCGATTGCTGGGTGTTGTAGCGGACCGCCAGCGAGACGGGCTTGGGCGATGTGGTCGGTTTGGCACGGGCGCTTGGCATCAACGTTCCTCGTCAGCTCAGGATTCAGGTCGGTGTGGGTGGGCTCTGATCCGGTCGATCGGCAGCGGACCCCGCCGCGTCAGACGGCGACGCGCCTGGCCAGTTCGGCGCGCATAATCCGCACCAGCCGGTCATGGGTCTTGGTGCGCACGGCGCCGCCGGCGGGATAGCGCTGGCGGTTCATCCGCTGCAGCAACGCGTCGTAGCGTTCCTCCTGCGCGCGCAGCGGCCGTTTGTTCGCGACCACGCGCTCCACGATGTCCCAGGCGTCGACGTCCGCGACCAGCCGCGGCACGACGACCTGATAGATCCGCTCGCGGGCGGCTTCGGCCTGCGCTCCCCGATCGAAGCCGCTCAGGTCGCGCATCAGGGCGAGCAGCGGGACATCGGCCTGCCAGGCGGTCCAGATCGCATCGTCATCCGCATGCGCCGTTAAGCCGGACGCCGAGGCTGCCTCCGGAGCCACGTCCGGCGCGTCCATGCCGCCAGCGGCAGACGACAACGCGGTCGTCGCCGCGCCGCTCGGCGGGCGGCTGCTCCCGGCGACCATACCGTCAGGAGTCTGCGCGTGGGCACCCGCCTGGACCGGGGCGCGACCGAACGGCTCGTCGCTCGACAGCGATGGCAGGATCACACCTGCTGCCGCCTGGGTTGCTCCCAGGCGCGTCCGCTCGGCGAGGTGGCGATCGATCCCGGCCTTAACCGCCTGCCGGATCGTCGCGGGATCGCGCTCGGGGCAGGACGCGGCGATCTGGCGGACCAGCGCCGGGATGCCCGTGCCCGCCTGCCAGGTCGTCCAGATCCGCGCGTCCGACCAGCCCGGCACGGTTTCCGCTGGTGCCTCCGGCGCGAGCAGGCAGCCATCGCCCACGAGGACCAGGTCGTCGTCGCTCGTCCCCGCAGCGGCAGCCACGGTCGCCGGGAGGTCGTCCGCCGCGGGGTGCTCCACGGCGTCGCGGGGCAGGCCGTGTTCGCCGTTCCTGCCAGCGGCTGCATCGCGGATCGCTTGTGGCTCCTGCGTCCCAGCTTCGACCAGCTGACCATCCGGCTGCCCCGCGCTGTCCGGCGCATCATTCCGCGCCGGCGGGTCTTCGCCATCCGGCGACGCGCCGAGTCCGTGCGCCCTGGGAGGCGTCGAGGTGGGGACCGGCTGCGGCGCCAGGCGCTCGGCAATCAGTCGATCGATCAGGGCCTTGACGTCGATCCGCAGCGCCCGTGGATCGAGCTGCGGATGCTGCGCCGCGAGATCGCGGACGATGGCGGGGATGCCCATTCCACTCCGCCAGCGTGTCCAGATCGCTTCTCCATCAAGGGTGATGTCGCCCAGCCACAACGGTGCACCACTGCGGAGCGCGATGGAATCGTCCGCGTCGTCCATGAGCCCTGAGTCATCGCCACCAATCAGGACCGCCCCGTCGACTGCACCCGCGCTGGGGATCGGCAGGGGCGCAGCATCAGGCGCAGGCAGCGGACTGAACACGGGTTCGAGCACCGGGCTGTATGGCGGATCGGCCTCGCCACTGCTCGTCACAACCATAATCGAAGACTCGTCTTCGGGAGGAGATGGGGACATGACCTGCGGAGCGGCATCGGTGGGATCATCCACGCTGATGCCGAGGGATGGCAGGTCAGACGCGGCTGGGAGCGGCAGGGCAGGCCCATCATGCTCGGACTCCTGATCCACGTCGGCGAGCGCGCTGGTCGGCGCTGCGGCCACGGGTTCCAGCTCGCGCCTGGGAGCCGCCGGTGTGCCCGGCATCCAGCGCCGCCGAGGTCGTGCCGCCAGCACCGAGCGGCGTGACGCTGGCTGATGCGCCTCGTCACTCGTCTCGTCGTCCTGCCGGGTAAGACCATCCAGCGGCAGCGCATGCCCCATGGTGTCATCGGTCGCAGCGGCAAGCAGCAGATCGTCGGGAGCCGGATCTCCCTCCCGTGTCTGCGTGTCGGCCAGCGTCAGGTGGGCCGCTCCGAACAGCTCACGCGCCCCTGCCAGGAGGCGATCCGGAGCGGGTTCCGGCCGTGGCTCGTCGCGCGCGGGCAGTGCCGCGAGCAGGGTCGCATCCGGCGCGAGCGGATCGTCGCCGCCAGGTGGGGTGTCCAGCAGCAGAACGAACCCGATCGGCTCGTCGTCCTCGACGAACAGCAGATCATCGAGCGTCAGATCGCCAGCGCCACCGGGGACCTCGTTGGGATCAAGCAGGGCCACATCCCAGTCGTCGAGCGACGCGAGATCGGTCAGCACCGGTTCCACGTCCGTGTCGGCGGCACCCACTGGCGCGGCTTCGAGCAGCAGATCGACGGCCGGATCGTCCAGCGGCAGATCCCAGGTCGATTCGTCCGGCAGGGTGACTCCCGGCGTGAGCAGCACGGCGTGCAGGTCCAGGGTGGCACCGGCCAGGTGGACCGTCGCATCGTCAGCCGCGACGGCGGCGTCAGCAGGTGCCGCCGTTTCCTGCGCCGGAACAGCATCGACCACGTCCACGAGGGCGGGTTCGGCTGGATCGGTCAGGTCGTCCTCGGTCGTCTCCCCCGCATCACGCGGCAGTCCCAGGAAGGGATCTCCGGCCAGCGCCGCCAGAGTATCTGGCACGTCATCTCCAATCACGGCTGGCACCTGCTCGTTCGTGGTGCGTGCCGTGGCATGGACCACGGTTGCTGGCGTTGGTTCATCCCAGCTCAGGATCACCGGCGCGGCGCGTGGCACATCCCGCGCTCCATCAGGTTCTTCCGTGGCGATCGCGTCCGGCAGCTCAGGCGCCTGGTCAGAGAGGAGGGCGGCGGTTGGCTCCACCGTGGTCGGGGGACCGGCATACCAATCGTCCGCATCATCCTGCGCTGCCGCCGTGTGGTGCTCCGGTCCGTCGAGCGTGGTCACCAGCGATGTATGGAGCGCCAGGTCGAGGCCCGTCGGCTCGGCGGTCAGATCGGCGCTTAAGCGGATCTCCGCCCCGCCCGTGGTCGACGTGAGCAGCCAGCCATCGGAGGCGGCGCGGAGCGTGGCGTGGGCGGCGGCGTTCCCGCCCAGCACGAGTTGGATCGCGCGCGTCCCCAGTGCATCCGGTATGGCGAGCGCCGCGGGACGGATGATCAGCAGCGGTCGCTCCCCGTCGCCTGCCGCCGCGCAGGCCGCCAGCACCAGGTTGGCCAGCAGATCGCCTTCACCCGTGCCCTGGTCCACCAGGATGACGCCGCCGCCGGCCAGCAGCACGCCGGCCAGATCATCGCCCGGTCGCGCGGTTAAGCCCCGCACCGCCTCGGTCGCGAGATCGGCCAGGCCGACCTGCGCCAGCACGTGGGCAAACGGATCGGGGAGCGGATCGGGCAGCGGCTGTCGCGCGCCGGCAGCCTGGAGGATGGCCTGGAGCACGTCGCGCTCCAGCGCATGCCACGGGATCGCGGCGCTGGCCCACAGATCGCGCCCGTCGAGCAGGCGAATACGCGCGGCCCATGGCGCAAGCACGCCATCGGTCAGCAGCAGCCGGGGCAGGATCGCCAGCACGCCCATCCCCTGCCCCAAGGCGCGTCGGAGCAGCGCGAGGACGGCCTGGCGCTGCCGGGCCAGCGGCGCGTCGAGGGCCAGCGTGAGGGCATGCCAGGCCAGCGTGACGCCCGTGCCGTCCGGCGTCACGCCCAGCAGGAGGCCCGGCGCGCCGGGGGCTGCCAGCACGCTGGGATCGGACGCGGCACCTGGGGGGACGAGGTGAGCGGCAGACCCGGCATCCCGTTCAGCAGCGGATGGCGCGGCTGGTGGCTGGCTGGTCGCCGTCGGGAGGGTCACGGTGGGCGTGCTGCGCGGTCCCAGCCAGGGCGCGCCAGGATAGGCGTGCAAGCGCACCGGACGGGCGAGGACCTTGGCCGCCACCGCCGGCAGGAGCGTGACCGTCCAGCCCCGGTCACGGAACGCGCGCAGGCGCTCCCGGTCGTCTGCCGACGCGCGGAGGAGCCCGGCACAGCGACCGGGTTTCCAGTGCAGCTGGACGCTCAGGGAAGCCCAGGGGAGCGTGTCGAGATCGAGCAGCGGCTGCGCCTGGGGAGTGGGGTGCAGCAGGGCGCGGATCGTCCACTCCGGGCGGTCGGTAATCGCCGCAATCGGCGGCACCGTCGCGTCGCCGCCCAGCAGAATCGGGAAGACTTTGGTCGTCAGCACGTCGGCGACGGCATCCGGGACATCGATCACCCAGGCCACATAGGGCGTCGGCTTGTAGGGTGGTCCCACCAGCACGGTGCTGATGATGAAGCGGCCCGCGTGCGTCAGCAGCCGCTGCAGTTCCTCGGTCACGATGGCGTCCGGACTGGTGATGGGAATGGTGATTCGGTAGCGCATCCTTGCTCCAAGAGCATGTCTGGGATCACGGCGGCGGGCAGACCTTCCCCTGCCACCGATACAGCTAGCCGAAGCATAGCGCAGGGGAGCGCCGATCGGACCCGGCTTATCTGCCAATGTTGGGGCGTGTCGGCCTATGGAGGAACTGGGACTATTGGGGGACTGATCCCGATCGCGAGTGCACCGAGACGGGTCCGCGCTGGGGCATGCACGACGGAGCGCAGCAGATTCACCGCAGCCGCGGCCCGAACCAGACCGGATGCCTGATCAGCTGCCTGGGCTATGTCGAGACGTGAAATGAGAAGGGGCCAAAAGGAGCAGGCGCATCGGATAGCACCTTCCGACGCCCTCCGGTTCACGATCCCACATTGGCCCTGGTCCATGTCGCTTGAAGAGCGTTGAGCGTCTGGCGCGTCTGCTCGGTGTCGGGATGCTGCAGGCCCAGCCGCTGCTCGAAGATCAGCAACGCCTGCTCAAGATACTGTCGCGCATGCGCCACCTCGCCTTGCGCATGCAGCACCTCGCCCAGCCCACGCATGCTCCGGGCCGTGTCGGGATGGTCGGTTCCGAGTACCCGTTCATAGATCACTAACGCCTGTTCATAGGAGCGCCGCGCCTGCGCGTACTGGCCTTGAGCGGCAAGCACCTCGCCGAGATTGAGGAGGTTGTACGCGATATGGCGATGGTCGGCCCCCAGCACGCGCTGCTGGATCGCTAACGCCTGTTCATAGAAGCCTTGCGCTTGCGCGTAGGCTCCTTGAGCCCGGAAGACCAAGCCCAGATTGATGAGGTTGACGGCCGTCCACGGATGGTCCACGCCCAGCACCCGCTCCCGAATCGCCAGCGCCTGCTCATGATAGTGCTGCGCTTGCGCGTAGGCTCCTTGGGCACGCAGCACCTCGGCCAGATTGCTGAGGCCATGAGCGGTGCGCGGATGATCCAGGCCCAACGCCTTCTGCCAAATGGCTAACGCCTGCTCATAGCAGTCCTGCGCTACAGCATACAGCCCTTGCTCGTACAGCGCGCAGCCCAGATTGTTGAGACTGTCCGCCGTCATGGGATGATCCAGGCCCAGCACCCGCTCCCGAATCGCGACGGCTTGTTCATGATAGTGCTGCGCCTGCGTGTATTGTCCTTGTTCACTGAACAGCCATCCGAGGTTGTTGAGGCTGCTGGCGGTGTCGGCATGGTCCCTGCCTAGCATCTGCTGCCGGAGCGCCAACGCCTGTTCCAGGTAGTGCTGTGCCTGCGAGTACTGTCCTTGTTCGAGGAGCACCAGACCCAGGACGCTGAGGCTCCCGGCCGTGTCGGGATGGTCGGTCCCCAGCATCTGCTCCCGAATCGCGACGGCCTGTTCCAGGTAGCGCTGGGCTTCTGTATACACACCGAGTTCCCGCAGATGAACGCCCAGGACATGGCATAACGCCGCTGTGCGGGCATCCGCACGCGCCTGGGCTGCCTCAGTCATGAAGCGGAGATGGGGCTGGACGGCCAGTAACAGGTGGGGATTCCCGTGCTTGTTGGGGTCCTTGGCGACCCGCACCATGGTCGTTTCCACCGCCGCTTCGACCGCTCCGTCGACCAGCACGGCCCGTGCAAAGGCCGCGAGGAGCCGATGCAGACGGAGCGCGCCTGCGGCATCGGTGTCCAACAGGCCCAGGTCGATCAGCCGCGTCAGGGCGTCCTCAGCTGCCAGGGCGCCTTCTGGGTCGTCCCCAGGCAGATCCAGGGTTTGGAGCAATAACCAGCGCGGCAGTGGCTCTCCGGGCGCGAAGCAGGCAGCATGCGCGAGGAGCGTGATCGCCAGCACATCCGTCGGATCAGCCGGATCGAGACGCGCGTAGCTCTGCTCAAAGGTGCGCGCCACATGCTGCACATGCTGCGTCGGCGACAGCCCCGCGGCTTGCAGCGAGCGATCGTCGAGGATGGTTGGGGCATCGAGGCGCGCGCGATACTCGGCCGGGGTGAGCGCATGGCGATATTTGGCGAGAAAGCTGCCGGCCAGATGCAGCGCCAGGGGCAGATGGCCGAGTGTCTCAGCAATCGCAGCAAGATCGGCGTCGTCGGCAGGCACGTCCGGGCGGAACTGGCGGAGCAGCGCGAGACTCTCAGCGCGGGTCAGCACATCAAGCGGCACCGTCTGCACGCCCAGCGCCAGGTCCCAGTGATGGCGGCGGCTGGTGAGCAGCACCCGGCAGCCGCCGTGCGTGGGTCGCCATCGCTCCAGCAGGGCCTCGTCCTCGCAGTTATCGAAGATCAGCAGGCGCGGCGTGGCGCTCGCCCAGGCAGTCAGGACGAGTTTGATCTGCTCGTCGAGCGGCAGGGTCCCGAATTCGGGGCGGAGCTGCATCCCGCCTGTGTCGCCACACGCAGCGACCTCCGCGGGGACCGCCGCGGGATCGGCGAAGCTGAGCCAGAAGACGCCGCCAGGGAAGAATTGTCCGTAGCAATGCACAAATTCACACGCCAGTTGCGTCTTGCCGATCCCGCCCAGGCCCGTCGCCGCGGCGATCTCCAGCTGCCCAATCGCGGCGGTCGTCCCGATGTGGAGGGCCGTGGCCAACTGGCGCAGGTCGGCATCCCGCCCCACGAAGAGTGGATTGCGGCGGAGCGGCATGCGCGAGCCAGGCGGCAGCGGCGCTGGCGGGGGCACGCGGTCACGCGGAAGCGGCTCCATTGGCGGCTGGGTACTGGATTGCGGACCGTCAGGGTCGGAGGCGATCGTGCTAGCTCCGTCATCCGCAGGGCGCTCCCCGCGGGCGACCTGGAGAAAGCGCGCGCGCTCGTTGGGGGGAATAGCCAGGCAGGTCGCCAGACGATCCGCCGTTTCCCGCGAGGGACGCCCCAGATCCTTTTCCCATTTGCGGATCGTCACGACCGCACAGCCCACGCGCTCCGCTAAGGCGGCCTGGGTGAGATCCAGAGCTTTGCGGCGGCGGCGGACCCACGCGCCCAGCGACGGCACGGTTTCCTCATCGGACATGACCCAGTCCCCCAAGCATGCGCGCGGCACACGAGCGCGGCGAAGTAGTGGGGGGTAGGCCGGAGTGATCCTCGCGCTGATTATACCTTGGATCACTTTTTGGATCACAAACCGATCCCCAATCTTGCGCCAACTATGGTCTACTAGACACGCCTTGGGCGATTCGTCAGCAGCGCCATCATGGGCCCGGACCCGCGGCGACCCCGGCAGGGAAGCAACTCGCTCCGCGCGCGATCCCCCAGAGCGCGCCATGGGCAGGCTGGCGGTTGTCCACTGCCACCGAAGCCGGTACCGGATGACGCCGCATGCCCGAAGGTCGGGCTGCCTGCATCTGTGGTCTGCTTAAGTCCGTTCCGTCAACCGAGTCCACCAGAAGGTCCCATTCGCCAGCGCGTGTGGATGGGTTCTATCGCGCCACGCTGTCGTTGTCCCCTGCCATGTGTCATAAGGGAGTGTTGGAATGTACCACCGTCGTCTGCCCCTGCGGTCCACGCTGATCCACCTGTTCGTCTGTTGCGCCCTGCTCCTCCAAAGTATTGCCTGGCCCGCCCCCACCACGGCCACCACCCTTGCCACTCCCGAAAATCGACCACCCGTTGCGAACGGTGGTGGCCCCTACACGGTGGCGGAAGGCGGCAGCGTGCTGCTGGATGCCGCCGCCTCAACCGATCCCGATGGCGATCCGCTCACCATCACCTGGGATCTCGATGACGACGGCACGGATGAGACGGTGGGGCAGACCGCGACCTTCTCAGCAGCGAATCTGGATGGGCCGCGCACCGTCCCGGTCTATCTCCAGGTCTGCGATCCGCACGATGCCTGTAGCACGGACGTGGTTGAGGTACGCATCGCCAACGCCGCGCCAACCATTGGCGCGGTCAGCGCCCCGCTCGATCCGATCGCCGTCGGCAGCGTGGTCACGGCGACCGCTACCTTTACTGATGTCGGCGTGCTCGATACCCACACATCGCGCTGGCAGTGGGGTGACGGCACCATCAGCGGCGGCACGACAACCGAGGCAGACGGCGCAGGTACGGTTACGGCGACGCATCGCTACACCACGCCGGGCGTGTACACGCTGAATGTGGATCTGTTCGACGACGACTGTGGCCTGACCCAGGCGCCCTTCCAGTATGTCGTCGCCTATGATCCCCACGGCGGCTTTGTGACCGGCGGCGGCTGGTTCGCCTCGCCCTCCGGTGCCTATCCCGCCGATCCAGTCCTGACGGGACGCGCCAACCTCGGCTTCAACGCCAAGTACCAGGCGCTCTCGACCACGCCCACGGGCCAAACAGAATTTCAGTTCCAGGCTGGCAATCTCCAGTTCCGCAGCACGCGCTACGACTGGCTGGTGGTCGTCGGCGGCCAGGCCCAGTACCGCGGCACGGGCACGATCGGCGGCGCCACCTATAGCTTCCTGCTGACTGTCGTGGATGGCAACTCTGTCGTCGGCGGTGCCGCCGACTCGGTTCGCATGAAAATCTGGGACCCGGCGCGGAACATCGTGGTCTATGACACCCAGCCCGGCGCGAGCGACGCCGCGACGCCGACCACGACGCTCGGCGGCGGCTCGATCACGATCCGCACGTTGGGCAAGGTCCTCCCGCCGACGCCGGTCCCGACGCCCAGTGCGACCGCCACGCCACTGCCGGATTGCGTGCCTTCGGCGACGCCTACGCCCGCGCCGACGCGCACGCCGGTGCCGACCAATACCCCGACACCGACCACTACACCAACGCCCACCGCGACCGCGACCCCCACGGCTACGGAGACGACACCGCCGACGCCGACGCCAACAGCAACCCCGCCCGGACCCGGCTTGCCGCCTGATCCGGCCACCATCGCGCCGCCGTCTGACCGCACGGTCAGCAGCGATCTCGCCAGCGATACCGCGTTCCTCTACACTGGGTCCAACCCGATCCAGGTCGGCGTTGCGCCCGGCACGATCGACCCACAGCGCGTGGCCGTGCTGCGCGGTCGCGTCACCGATGCCGCGGGCGATCCTCTGCCTGGCGTCGCCATCGCGGTGCTTGACCATCCCGAGTTTGGCACGACCCATACCCGCGCGGATGGGATGTTCGATCTGGCGGTCAATGGCGGCGGACTCCTTACGCTGACCTATAGCCGGGACGGCTATCTCCCGCTCCAGCGGCAGCTCACCCCGCCCTGGCGGGACTACGCGTGGCTACCGGAGGTGACGCTCCTGGCGCTCGATCCGGTCGTGACCGCCGTCGAGCTGGACGGATCGAGTGAGGCACTGCTGGCCGCGGGTAGCGAGGTCACCGACGCAGACGGCACCCGCCAGGCCACCTTGCTCTTTCCGTCAGATGTGACGGCAACGCTGCAGCTCGCCGACGGCTCGACCGCGCCGCTGTCCACGCTGCACCTGCGCATCACCGAGTATACCGTGGGCGAGCGCGGCATCAGCGCCATGCCGGGTGTCTTGCCGCCGAGCAGTGGCTATACCTACGCCGCCGAGTTCAGCGTGGACGAGGCCCTGGCGAGCGGCGCGACGGTGACATTCAGCCAGCCGCTCATCAACTATGTCGAAAACTTCGTCGGCTTCCCGGTCGGCGGGATCGTGCCCACGGGTTATTACGATCGTACCAAAGCCGCCTGGATCGCCTCCGACAACGGGCGGATTATCAAGCTGGTGAGCATCACCGATGGCCTGGCGGACCTCGACATCACGGGCGATGGCGTGGTCGACGACGCGACCAGTCTTGGCGTCACCACCGAGGAGCGCCAGCAACTTGCCAGCCGCTACGCAGCAGGCCAGGAGCTGTGGCGGGTACTGATCCCCCACTTCACGCCCTGGGATCATAACTGGCCCTATGGCCCGCCGAATGACGCGATCAGCCCCAACGGAGGTCCGCCGGAGCATGAGACCCTAGAGGACAACCCGTGCGAGCGGAGTGGCTCGATTATCGAGTGCCAGAATCAGACGCTCGGCGAGGAGATCGCCGTCAGTGGCACGCCCCTGCATCTGCGCTATCAAAGCGATCGGGTTCCTGGGCGGACTGCGCCGAACGAGCTAGAGATCCCCCTGAGCGGCGCGAACGTGCCTGGCAGTCTGCGCGAGATCCGGCTGGAGGTGTCGGTCGCCGGGCGACAGTTCACGCAGACGGTGGCGGCCGCGGCCGATCAGCGGCAGACCTTCACCTGGGATGGTCGCGATGCCTATGGGCGGCGACTCCAGGGCAGCCAGGACGCCACGATCCGCATCGGGTTCGTGTATGACGCGGTCTATCAAGAGCCAGCCACGTTCGCGCAATCCTTTGGTCGCTTCGGCAGCGGCACAACAATCACAGGGGATCGGTCTCTGAGTAAGGTCGTGAACTGGCAGGAGTATGAGGCGCCGATCGGAGCCTTCGACGCCCAGGGGCAATCGCTGGGCGGCTGGACGATCGACCTGCAGCATACCTACGACCCGGCCGGGCAAACGCTCTATCCCGGCAGCGGCGGTCGGCATAGTGCGCAGGATGTCGGCAGCATTGTGGTAACAACCGCAGGTGGTGGGTATGGCGTACCCGGCGATGGCCTGCGTGCCGTCACAGCACCGCTGGATAGACCACAGGATGTCGTGTTGGGTTCGGATGGTAGCCTGTATATCGCTGATACCTTCAACCACCGGATTCGGCGCGTTGGGCCTGATGGGATCATCAGCACAATTGCGGGTACCGGCGAGTCCGGCTTCAGCGGCGACGGCGGTCCTGCTACCGCCGCCGAGTTAGACTATCCCGTCGCCCTCGCGTTGGCAGCGGATGGCACCCTGTATATTGCCGATTCGGACAACCATCGTATCCGCAAGATTGCGCCGAACGGTATCATCTCGACCGTGGCGGGTGGTGGCAGCATGCTTGGTGATGGCGGTCCTGCCACCAGCGCGCAACTCCGGCGTCCCGACGACGTGATATTGGCAGCGGATGGCACGCTGTATATCGCCGATACCGGTCATGGGCGCGTCCGCAAGGTCAGCCCAGACGGGATCATCACCACCGTCGTCGGCACGGGCACGGCAGGCTTCTCAGGCGATGGCGGTCCTGCCACCAGCGCCAAGCTCTCCAGTCCAGCCGGTCTCGCGCTGGCGGCGGACGGCAGCCTCTTGATTGCTGATACGGGTAACAACCGCATTCGCAAGGTCAGCCCCGACGGAATCATCTCGACGGTCGCCGGCACCGGCGTGTATGGTTCCAGTGGTGACGGCGGTCCTGCCACCAGTGCCAACCTATCCTGGCCGACTGATGTACTGGTGGATGCCGATGGACGCCTGTATATCGTCGAGGAGGATCACATCCGGCGCGTCAGCCGCGACGGCACGATCATGACCGTGGCAGGCCCCAGAGGACTCCGCTCGATCTGGGGAGATGGGTATCCGGCACTAGTGACGAGCATGAACCCGGTTAGCATGGCACTGGCGACGGATGGCAGCCTGTACTTCGCTGATGACGACCAGTATAGTATCCGCAAGATCGCTCCTGACGGCATCGTCTCGACCGTAGCAGGCACCGGCTGGGGCGGGTATGAAAGCGTCGGCGACGGCATTGCCGCCACGCTTGCTCGCGTGAGCGACCCGGATGACATTGCGCTCGGCCCAGACGGTAGCCTCTACATCGCCACGAGGGGCGAGAACCTGATCCAGCGGGTTGGACGCGACGGGATCATCACGACCGTCGCGGGCATAGGAAGCCCCGGCTTCAGCGGCGATGGTGGTCTGGCAACCAATGCACAGCTCTCCGCCCCGGAGGGCATTGCCGTCAGTCCCGATGGCAGTGTCTTCATCGCCGATATGGGTAACAACCGTATCCGCAAGGTCAGCCCGGACGGCATTATTACAACCGTCGCGGGCACGGGCGCCGCAGGCTTCTCAGGCGATGGCGGTCCCGCCACCAACGCCCAGTTCAGCCGGGTAACTGACATCACGCTGGGTCCCGACGGCAGCCTCTACATCGCTGACCAGGACAACTACCGCATTCGCAAGGTCAGCCCGGACGGGATCATCACCACCGTCGCTGGCACCGGCGTGTGGGGCTTCTCAGGCGATGGCGGTCTGGCGACGAACGCCCGGCTCGCCTATCCGGAGGGGGTCGTACTGGCTCCCGACGGCAGCCTGTACATCGCCGATACCTACAACCACCGCATCCGCAAAGTTGGACCCAACGGCATCATCACGACCATGGCGGGCACGGCCGCCGCAGGCTTCTCAGGCGATGGCGGTGCGGCGACAACTGCGCGGCTCAACTCGCCCACCGACGTGGTCGTTGCCAGGGATGGCAGCGTCTATGTCAGCGATCAGGGCAATCGCCGCGTCCGCCGGATCGGTCCGACAGGCATGATCGGCACCGTGGCGGGCGGTGGCGAGTGGGGCGACCGCGCTGATGGCCGCCTGGCGACCAAGACCTATCTCTATCCGCAGGGACTGGTCCTGGATGCGGACCACACCCTGTATCTCGGTGACGGTGATCGCGTTCGGCGCGTGCAGTCCGTGCTACCTGGGTTCAGCGGCGGCGATCTGGCGGTGCCGTCGGCTGATGGTCGCGAACTCTACCAGTTCTCGGCGACGGGCCGTCACCTGCGCACCCGCGATGCGCTGACCGGCGACATCCTCTCCACGTTCGGCTATGATGCAGCGGGGCGGCTCATCACGATCACCGATCGGGCTGGTTTGCAGACACGCATCGAGCGCATTGCAACGGGAGCGCCCCAGGCGATCGTCGGCCCCTATGGGCACCGCACCACGCTGACGCTCGACGCGAGCGGGCGGCTCACGCGTCTCACCAATCCTGCCAATGAAGCGACGGAGTTCACGTATACCGACGACGGCTTGCTGACCAGTCTGACCGATCCGCGCGGCGGCCTGCATCGCTTTAGCTACGATGCCCAGGGACGGCTGATCCGCGACGCGAATCCGGTCGGCGGCGTGACGACGCTTACCCGTACAGGAACCGCGCAGAGCTACACCGTCACGGTGAAGAACGCCCTGGACGACGCCACCCGCTACACCGTCGAGCAGGTGCCCAACGGCGACCGACGGCGGACGACCATCGCGCCGAACGGCGCCGTCACCACCACGCTCATCAAGTTGGACGGAACGGAGATCATTACCGCTCCCGACGGCACGATCACCACCCGGGTGCTGAGTCCCGATCCGCGCTGGGGCATGCAAGCGCCCTATATCGCATCGCTGACCACCAAAACGACCGACGGCACGCCGTTCCTCACCATCACCGCCAGTCGCAGCGTGACCCTCGGCGATCCCCGCAATCCCTTGAGTCTGCTGACTCAGACCGATACCATGACCGTCAATGGCCGGAAGACGACGACCGCCTACGACGCCGCGGCCCGCACCCTGACGACGACCACGCCCGCCGGGGAGCAAACGCGCATCGTCCTCAACCTGCAGAGCCAGCCGGTCCGCCAGCAGACGACCAACCTGGCGACCACCCTCTTCGACTACGATGCCCAGGGCCGCCTGATCCGCACCAGCGAGGGGACGGGCGTGGTCACCCGCACCGAGACGCTGGCCTACAGGCCGCAGGGTGACCTCGCGAGCCTGACCGATCCGCTCGGCAACACGACGAGCTTCACCTATGATGCGGTCGGTCGGCTGACGAGCGAGGTGCTGCCGACGGGCCAGACGCTCAGCTACAGCTACGATGCCAGCGGCAATCTCGTCAGTAGCACGGACGCGCAGGGCGTCCGCACGACTTACGCCTACGATGCCCAGAACCGCCGGACGAGCAGGACGCTTGACTCCGAGGGTCGCGCCGTCCGCACCACCTACACCTATGACACCGCCGACAATCTGACCCAGATGGTTGAGGATGCAGGCAGCGGGCGGCTCAACGTCACCACCCGCTACGCCTACACGCCGATCGACGCCCAAGGCTATGCCGTCAGCGCGCTGACCGATTCTCTTGGTGGCGTGACCCGAACGACCTATACCTCCTTCGGTGAACCCAGCACCATCACCGACCCGCTGAACCGGACCACGACGATCAGCTATACCGCGCAGGGTTGGATCGGGAGTGTGACCACGCCCGGCGGATTGCGCGCCACCACGAGCTATACCACCGACGGGCTACCCGCCCGCGTGACCGATCCACGGGGCAGCGCCACGGTCATGACCTACGACACGGCGGGTCGTCTGGCGACGCTGACCACGGGCGCGGCGGCGATCGGCACGCTGCCTGCGCTGAACCTCAAGACGACCTACACCTACGACGTGAACAGCCGCGTCACCAGCGTGACCGATCCGCGCGGTACGGTAACCCGCTACAGCTACGATGCGTTCGATCGCCCGATCAGTAGCACCGATCCGCTTGGCACCGTCACGAGCTTCGGCTACGACCTGAAGGATCAGATGACCAGCGTGGTCCAGGCGGCGAATGTGCCGAGTGAGGCGCTCGCCGTCGCGTACACCTACGACGCCGTGGGCCGCCTGCTCACCCAGCGCGTCGATCCCGATGGACAGAACCTGCTGACCCAATACCGTTACACCCGCCCAGGCAGCAGCGATACCTGGAATCTCCAGCAGGTGATCGATCCGCGCGGCAACACCACCGCGTATCGCTACAATCCGCTGGGTCTGCGCGATCAGACCACGGATGCGCTGGGCAGCACCTGGACCGTCAGCTACGACAACCTGGGGCGCGCCACAGGCCAGACCGATCCTCTCGGCCAGAGCATCACCACCAGCTACGATGCGCTGGACCGAATTATCGCGGAGACCGAAGATGGCCGGACCCAGCAGTGGAGCTACCACGGCGACTCGACCCTCGCCAGCTTCACCGACTTCCTGGACCGCATCACCCGCTACAGCTACGATCTGGACCGGCGGCTGACCGGCGTCGATTATCCAACCGGCACCGCCGATCCCAGCTATGCCTATGATGCCGCCAGCAATGTCACGCGTATGACCGACGGCCTCGGCACCACGGAGTACACCTACGATGTGGCGAACCGGTTGATCAGCCGGGCGCGCGGCGGTCGCACGGTCGGCTATGCCTACAACCCCAACAATCAGATCACGGCAATCAATTATTGGGGGCAGGGCGAGGTGCGCTACGGCTACGATGTCGCTGGGCGGCTGACCAGTCTGACACCCTGGACCGCCAGCGCGACGACCTACACCTACCGCGCGACGGGACTGCTGAAGACGCAGACGCGCGCCAATGGCACGACGACCAGCTATGGCTACGATAGCGCCAGCCGCCTCACCAGCCTCCGGCATGCGCGCGGGACGACGACGATCGAGCAGATGACCTATGTGCTGGACGCCAACGGCAACCGGACGCAGCAGACGAACGGCGACGGCGTGACCAACTATGGCTACGACGCGCTCAACCGGCTGGTCGAAGCCAGCTATCCGGCGATCGCTGGCGGTCCTGGCGCGAGCAGTGTGGCGTATGGCTACGATGCAGTGGGTAATCGGACGACGATCAACGGTGTCCCGACCTACAGCTACGACGCAAGTGGCCGGATCACCAATCCCGGATTCAGCTACGACACGAACGGCAACCTGCTCAGCGACGGCACGACCGCCTACACCTTCGACGCGGCCAACCGGCTGATCCAAACCGTGCGCGGTGGCACGACGACCAGCTACGACTACGACGGCTGGGGCAACCTTATTCGCGAGACGGTCGACGGCGTTGCCATGGACCTGCTCGTGGATGAAGCAGCGCCGTTACCAACCGTCCTGGGCGAAGTCCGCGCTGATGGAACCGAACTCCGCTACGCCTACGGACCGGACGGCGTAGCGGCGCAGCAACAGCGCGCGAGTGGCAGCGCGCAGCCCGTCGCGTTTCCGCTGCTGGATGGCCTGGGCAGCGTGCGGCGGCTCACAGATAGCACGGGCGCGAGCGTGCGAACCAGCAGCTACGATGCCTTCGGCAGCATCCGGCACCAGATCGGCTCCGCCACCACGACGCTTGGCTTCACGGGCGAGCGGACGGGGACGGCGGACAGCCTGGTGTATCTGCGCGCACGACACTACGCCCCTGAGCTAGGGCGCTTCCTCCAGCGGGATACGTTCGCGGGTTTTGTGGACCGTCCGCAGTCGCTCAACCGCTACACCTACACCGAGAATAACCCAGTTACCTTCACCGATCCGACTGGACATTGGTGCGATTGTGGCAGAGGCGGCGGTGGCCGCGCTAACGATGGCTCGGCACGGAAGCGGGCTGGTCACAGCCTCATCAATGAGGGACGACTGCGCGATCAGTATCATAAGGGCAAGGCGGAACTGGCAAATGACATCCGTCGCCAAGTGGAGAACGGGCGTCCAATCAATGAAGAATTCGCGCGTGAGGTGGTCGATAAGCGCAACCAACTCCGGCAAGACATTCGGAACAAGGGCGAACCTATCATCGATTTGTACAATCAAGTAGAGCGCGGCCCAGCCGATATGCCATCGTATGAGTACCAGCGCGACGTGCGGGGCAAGACAGTCAAGGACATGTTGGAAAGCGCGACGCGCGCGAATGCTGGGGCTGATCTCTTGGCTGAGGGCTTCAAAAAAGGAGGCGCTGTATTGCTGGGTGCAGATGCTGGGATTGCCATCGGTAACGTGATCAATGCACCGGAAGGCCAGCGTGGACGGGTCGCGTTGCAGGAAGCAGGGGGGTTTAGTGGGGCGCTTGCCGGGGGCTTAGCAGGAGCCAAAGCCGGCGCGGTGGGTCTTGGTACCATTGGCACAGCGATCGCTGGACCCCATGGTGGACTTGCCGGCGCGGCTGTCGGCAGCGTTGCTGGGGGCGGTGTCGGCGCAATATTAGGAGACCGGTACGTCCGCAAAGCCGCTGACAGACTGGCGAATTGTTTCGGGCTATAATGCAGCGGAGGAGGTCAAGTGGAGATTCTGCTCCTACGCTGGTCGCCGGGAATAGTTATGCTCAGTGAACTGACGCCGTCGGCGAGCGGGTTCGTGGCACAATCACGGCTCCAGAAGCGGTGTCCGTCGGGCAGACCTGGCGCTCTCCGGCGGGTCAGCGTTGATCGTCAGACTGCCCGGCGCGTCACGCACGCCGTTTGTTCAATCGTCAGATGGCGGTAGAACATTTACGTGGGTGGAGCCGATCCCGGGGATCGGCTCCTTGGCGCACGAGCATGATCGCGCCCACGTCGATTAGATGCTGACGATGATCGAGAAACGCACCCGCTGGCTGCGGTCGTCGGATCAGCCCCAGTGACTGGGGCTGCCACTGTCGCCAACCATGCACGTCCAAAATGTCTCGCATAACACCGATGGTTGCTGGCATTTGGTCAACGCGACGCCCAACGACTGGGCGCCGAACACGCCCACCACAGCAGCGCCTGCGATTGCGGACGGTGGCACAGCGCGGTTCGTGCCGATCCCTATCATAGCGTGCGCGGGGGCGCCGGCGGACCAATGGCGGAGCCGAGAAGCTGCGACATGTTGATGCAGAGGCGCTGTTTGACGATCTTTTGTGTTTCCTCTAATTGAACGCCGAGAATCGTTGGAACGCGCAGCGATTCCCCGACCAATCGATCCGTTGAACACCAAAGCAGGCTGAAATAGCCGATGAAGCTCAACGTTGAGAGATCCTCTATCTCGACGATGCCCGCTTACTAATGGTAAACGCGCTGATAGCCCTCTGCCAGAAAGCAGATCTTCCACACTACGTGCCGGTAAACACCCGCAGCTCGGCATCCGTCGGCTCGACCCGGCCCACAAACACCTCGTTCTGGCGATGGGCGTCATCATCCGCCTCCCAGACCAGCACACATTCCCCCTGGCCGAGCTGCTTGATCTGCTGCATATGCGCCACGCGCAGCCCATCGACCACATGCCCCAGCCGCTTGGCCGGCTCGGCATCCTGCCGGAAGATGATCTTGATCGTCGCGTTCTGGAAGATCGACAGCATCGCCTCGTCCGCCACCCCGCCTTCGGCACCCAGATACGTATGCGCATCCTGATCGATGGTCCAGAAATGCCCATTGAACGTCCGCCAGGTCTTCGTGGCTTCCGCCGCGAACGTCGCCAGCCAGGGCACCCGGCGCATGTACTGGAACTCGTCGATCGCCGCGACCAGGGGGCGGGACCGGTCGCGCAGCGGCGAGCGGATTACCCGGTTCAGCGCCGCGAATGCCTGCCCGTAGAAGAACGTCCGCAACTCGCCGTCGGGGATCGCGCTGAAGTCATACGCGGTCACATCGTGGGTAACGTTCCAGTCCACCGTCGTGTGCGCGTTGAAGGTCGCGCCCAGCGAGCCGCGCACCAGCCGTAGATTGATCTCGGTCACCACCCGCTGCGCAATCGTCGCCCCTTCCCCTTCCCCTTCCGCTCGCAGCTGCTCCGCCACCGTCGCGAGCGCGTCGCACAGGTCGCCCAGGATCGGCGTCTCCGCCACCGTCACCGTTTCCAGGTCCACGTCCGCGTAGAGCTGCTGCAGCGCGAGATCCAGGATGCCCCGCTCCAGGCTCGTCCACTCCCGGGCCAGAAAGACGACCTTGCCATCGCCACCGGGGCGGCTGGTGCCGAGCAGCACGCTGAGTTGCGCCGTCACGTGCGCGATCTGCTCGCCGAGCGACGGCGGCCGGCCCTGCGCGTCGCGGGTCGCCACCACATCCAGCACGTTGACCTGCTGCCGCAGATCCAGCACGTAGCGCGCCCCACAGCGCCCGGCCGCTTCCACCAGGCGCCGGGAGTGGCCCTGCGGCTCGTAGACCACGACCTGGCAGCCGAGCGCCGCCAGCCGGGTGGACCAGGTATTCAAGCTAAAGGTCTTGCCATACCCTGGCTTGCCCAGGATCACCGTATGCCCCGCTCGACCCGGCGGGAACGGATCGAACAGGATCGGGGTATCGCCCTGGAGCAGCCACAGGATGCCGTCGGTCCGATCCGGCTTGCGCAGCCCGAACGGCACCGTCACCGCCACGCCCTGGCTGGGGATGCGCCGCGGCCGGGCCACCGACTCGATCCGGTTGGTCGGCGTGGGACCGAAGAACTGGAGCAGCGGCCCCTGCCCATACGGCGGGCGGAGCAGCTTCAGGCGCGAGCCGCCCGCGGCGATCACCTGGCGGACGTGGTGCTGCAGTTCGTCGAGATCCCGGCCCTGCACGGCGACGACGATCCGCACATCATGCAGCTGCTGGGTGTCGAGCAGCTCCTGGATCTCCTTCGCGGCGCGGTAGCGCTTCAGCACCTTATGATCGCGCGTGCCCTCGCGCATGAGCGTGTTCTCGGTCACGGCGGCGGTATGTTCCGCCTGCCATTCGCTTTTCAGGCGGGAGACCGGGGCGCTGTCGACGCAGATGGCGAGGTCCAGGTCGAGGCCGAGCAGGCGGTGCAGGGTCCGCACATCCCAGGTGCCGGCCAGGTCATAGCTGCACAGCAGCGCCACAAACGGGTGGTGCAGCTCGACCGGCTCCAACCACTGCGCCTGCTCGGTATACTCGCCCGGCAGCAGCGGGGGCAGATCGGCGACCTGTACCGCCGTATCGAAGGCGTGGGCGACCAGATCGGCCTGGTCGTCGGGGCGCATGCCCTCCGGCAGCCAGGCCAGCAGATAGTGGTGGAGGCCCCGCAGCGCGACCTGGTGCATCAGCAGGTCATACAGCTGGTGGTAGTCTTTGAGCCAGCGCCGCCAGCTCAGCGGCTGGCCCAGCCGGTCCAGCGCCTGTTCCCAGGTCGCGCGCTCCTGCGGGGAGCGCCCGCCGAGCGCCTCCTCCAGATCCTGCCGCACAGGGCCGGGCAGCGCGGCGACCGCCTGCTCCAGGCTCGTCGGCGTCGTCGGCCCCTCCCAGCGCCCGACCAGCTGCGCGATCGGCGCCAGGCGTTTGGCGCGGAGGTCCAGCG
Organism: Herpetosiphonaceae bacterium; assembly: GCA_036374795.1. Lineage (NCBI taxonomy): Bacteria > Bacillati > Chloroflexota > Chloroflexia > Herpetosiphonales > Herpetosiphonaceae > Herpetosiphonaceae bacterium. The sequence goes on along the minus strand of DASUTC010000347.1, from coordinate 121,564 downwards.
GCTGCAGCCGTGCGTCGATCCGCTCCTGGGGCGCGCGCAGGTCGAAGCGCCGCGTCATCGAGATGATCCGCAGGGGGCCTTCCTGGCCGGCGAAAAACGGGGTCCACTGCTCGTCGAGCGACCATTCGTCCTCGCGCATGCCCTGGTCGAAGGACTGGACCGCGAACACCACCGGCTCAGGCATCGGCGTCCTCCTCCGGACGATACGGGCGCAGCAGCACCTCGCCGTCCCGGTACACCGCCGGCATGCCGCCGTCGGCGTCGCCGACCACCGCCGCCTGGGGGCGGAGCCGGGTGTGGCGGGCCAGGCGGCGCTGCTGAAAGCCGATCCAGAGCAGCAGCCGGTCCAGCAGCGACAGCCCGCTCCAGCGGAAGGTCACGGCGACGCCCAGGGCAGCGCCGGCCAGCACCAGCGCGGCCTGGACCCAGAAGCGCGCGTCCCAGAAATCGCCCGTGACGCCGAGCATGCGGGTCAGCTGCCAGACAACCAGGCCGAGCACGCCCGCGCCCGCGGCGTTGGCGGTGGTGAAGATGCCGAGCTGCCGGCTCTGGCCGCGGGCATTCAGTTCTTCCTGATGGGTGTAGGGCATGGGTGGAGTCCTCTCCCAGAAGCTGGGGCGCATCTGTTCCGACGCGCCCCAGCCATTAGATCGACCGCCGGACGACGACCGCCAGCGCCGGACGCTCCGGATTGCTGCTGCCCGAATCGCGCGCGGCCTCGGCCTGCGAGATGATGAAGCTGACCACCAGGTTGAGGCCGGCCATGATCAGCACGCCGTTGCGGAGCATGCCGCGCATCTGGTTATACACGTCGGGGATGACGCTCTGGAACCAGTAGGCGGCGGCCCAGACCAGCGCGCCGATGCCGCAGGCGATCCAGACCCAGAACACCAGCGAGCGGACAAAGCCGAGGGCGGCGTCCTGCGCCCCGGCATCGGCGAAGGGATTGCCCGGACCACCATCCTGAGCAAACGCCAGGCGCGGCATGAGCAGGAGACCGAACAGCAGGACGAACCCGGCCAGGCGGAGTACCGGTCCCGGATGACGACGAAGCAGAGCAGACATACAATGGTTCTCCCATATGCGATGAAACGACGACGACGACACGAACATCACCCACCGTGGGTGCCCCGGCGGGCTGCGCGCGGGACGGCGGACCCGAATGATCAGCACATTCACCTCCGCTTACCAGCCAATGCGGGCGCGGTACCCGGCCAGCACGATCTCGACCGATCCCCGCGCGCGATCCAGCGGAATCCCGATCGTCACGGTGGCTGGCTGACCCGCCGTCACGGTCGGCGGCGCCCACTCGACCGTGGCGATCGCCGCGCCGCCTTCCCGGCTCACCACCAGATCGCCCGGCAGCAGCGTCAGATCCGGCGCGCCGTCGGCGAGGGCGAGCGTCAGCGTGACCTCCACCTGCTGCCGGCCATCCCGGCTTACGACTCGGGCGCCGCCCGGACGCACCGTCAGGCGCTCGCGGAGCAGCTGCGCGCGGCTGACGGGCGCGGGCAGGCTGAGGGCCAGACGCCCCGGCAGGCCGCCATCCAGCGCGACCTCCCACCCGGCATCCTGGGGACCACTCGCAAGTGGGACGAGATAGCTCAGCTCAACCCCCTCGCTGATCGGCGTGGTGGCCGTCGGCGACCATTCCGTGCCATCGGTCAGAATCAAGGTGGTTCGTCCGATCTCCGCGTCGCGCACCTGGAGATCCACCCGCATGCGCTCGGCCGGGATCGTCGCCGGGTCCGTATCCGGCCCCCAGACGGCGACCCGAGTGATCAGCGACGGATCGAGCGGCTGGCTGGTCTCCGTCGCGACCAGCGCCGCCGCCCGCAGCAGCCTGGGGGGAGATACGTCGCAGTCCGCGACCACCAGATCGCGCGGCGTGCCCGCGAGATCGGCATGGAGCCGGTAGGTCCGCCGGCTGTCCGGTCCCGCGACGTGGACCTCGGTGCCCGCGGTCGCGACCGCCTGCTGCTCCTCGGACAGGCAGATCAGGAGCGGATAGCCCAGCGCGGCACCGCTGATCGGGCGCTCTACATCGCCCACGGTCACGGTGCGGACCTGCCAGAGCTGGGTGGATTGCTGGCCCACCTGCGCTACGGCTGCCGCTGCCGGGGCGGCCGTCCCGTCCGCCGCGAACGGCCGCAGGATCAGGACGAGGAGGATCGCAAGGATCAGGACGGTCCCGCCGATCACACCGAGGCGCCGGCGCTCGATGCGCGCCGCCGCCGTGCCGAGCAGCAGGTAGTCGTCGTCGCTGGTCCGGCTGGCGACCGCGCGGTGGTTGAACTCGTTCATCCGCTCTGGATGCTGCGCGCTCTCCGGCAGCAGCGCCATCCCGCTCTTCGCCACCCGGCCCTCCAGCTCCGCCTGGATCTGGTCGAGGAGCTGACCGAAGACGACCTCGCTCTCCGGGATGGGCTGCCCCAGCTGGCGGGCCTGCGCTTCGGCCTGCGCCTGGGCTACGCGGCGGCGATACTCCAGGATCGCGCTCAGCTCCTGCCGCTCGGCGGCACTCAGCCGCGCGCGGACCACCTGCGTCGCCGCGCCGTCTGTCTGCGTCAGATCATCCAGGCCCGCCCGCTCGGCCTGGCGGCGCTGGTGCTCGGCCTGTTTTTCGCGCAGAAAGGCGCGCCATTTGCGCCAGGTCGCCTCGCTCTCGGCGATCAGCTGCTGCCGCGAGAGCTGGGTGGTTTTGGCGCGCGGGGATCGTGCAAACGCCATCGCTTAACCTCCACTCGTGCCCGGCACGCGCACCGGGATCTGCGTATCGGTCTCGCCGATTGCCGCCTCGACGCCCAGCACCGGGATGCGGAGCAGCAGCTTGCTGCCCGCGGGGACGCTGAGCGACAGGCGCACCGTGCCGGAGCTATCGGTCAGGCCCTGCGTCAGCACCCGTCCCGTCGCCACCTGGACGATCTCCACGCGCACGCCGCGCAGGGGTGTCCCGCAGGTGCCTGGCTTGGTCGCCGCGCCACACACCTCGATGGTCAGCGTCCGCCCCACCGGGCGCTGCGGCACGGCGGTCGGCAGCGGCCGGGGTGCGAGATCCTCGACCACGGCGGGACGCTCACCCGTCGCTGGAATCGTCGGCGTCGGCGCGGCAGGTCCACCGGGTCGGGGCGTGGTCGTGCCGTCGGGCGTGGGGCTTGTCGGGGCATCCGGCGCGGGCGCGGTCTCCACGGGGCGGAGATCGGGTCCCCACATCCAGCCGGGGGTCACGCTATCGTCGGGCTGGACCTTGACCCAGCCGCGGTAGCTCATGCCGAGCAGCCGCACCCGCGCGCCTTCGGCATAGCTCGCGAGTTCATCCCCATCCGCCGGCGGGGCCGCCCCATACAGGCGGGTGCCATCCTTGACCACCACGGCCAGGCCGGTACTCGACGGCTCGCGGACCACCTCGCGGTGATCCTGCGCCGGGGCAGTCCCCACGGCAGGTGGCAGCGGTGCGCTCGTCGGCGCGCGCGTTGGGACCGGGGTGGGCACATGCGTCGGCAGCGGCAGCGCGGTTGGGTCCGGGCGTGGCGTTGGCACCGGCGTCGGATCGCTGGTCGGCGCGGGGGTCGGCGTGGGCGGGAGATCGCGCTGGGCCGCGAGCACCTCGCGGAGCGCCGCGTGATCCGGACTGCCCACGATCAGCCGGTAGCGCCCGGCGGGACCATCTGCGTCCGGCACAACCGGCGGATTCGCCCGCGCCGAGGACGCGACGACCAGCAGCGCCTCGCCATCCCAGTCCGGCGTCAGCGCCACCAGGCTGCGCAGCGTCCAGCCGGGCGCGACATCGTCGTTGACGGCCAGCAGCCGCCAGCCCGGCAGCCGGCCCGCGCCGACGATGGTTTGGGCCGCGTCGGGCCGGTAGAGCGACAGATAGGTGTCCGCGCCCGGTCCGAGGTCATAGGTCAGCGCGACGAACGGCACGCCGGCTTTGACCGGCACGCGCAGGAAGTCATGATCGCCCGCCGGACAGGCGGCTGGCTGCGGGTCCGGGCAGACGAGGCTCAGGTCATACGGCACGGCCCAGCCGATGCGGGCCGCGTGGTCCCCATCGTAGTTGTTTTCTAAGAGATCACCACTTGACGGCGTCGGCACCGGCGTTGCCGTGGGCGTGCCCGGCGCGGGGGTTCCCGCCAGCGCGCTGGAGCGAACGCTCACGCTATAGATCCGCCCGCGCATCTCGCCCGGTGCCTGATTCTGCACCGCGACGAGATACCAGGCATCGGTGGTGATCACGATCTCGACCTGGGCATCGCCCGAGCCGGGCGCCAGGTCGTCGTTCTCGGCGACGATCCGGCTCGTGTCCGCCGCCAGATAGAGCTTCAGCACCGGATCGATGCCCGTCGCGCTGCTGGCGCGGATGGTGTAGCGGCGCTGGGCCTTCAGCAGCACGCTGTACACATCCGGCGTGCCATCCACGAAGCTCAGGTTCGGCACCTCGACCTCGGTCGGGATCGCGCAGGGCTGCACGAGCGTATTGTTCGGCTCGCAGGCGTCCGGCCCATACCCCGGCGGCAGCGCGGTGGGGGTCGGCGTCGGCGTCACCGTCGGCGCGGTCGTCGGCGTGGGGAGATCCGTTGCCGTCGGCGTGGGCGTAGGGACATCGGTCGGCGTCGCGGTGGGCGTGACGGTCGCGGTCGCCGTCGGCAGATCCGTCGGCGTGGGCGTCGGCGTCCAGGGCGCGGCCTGCGCCGCGACCAGGCGGGGATCGACGACGGCGGGCCGCAGCCACGGCGCTGCCACCACCCCGCCCAAGAGCGCCAGGAGCAGGCCGGCGATCAGCCAGCGCAGCGGAATACGCACGAGCATTTAGCGTCCTTGTCCTTTCGTCTGCGACCCGCGCGGCGTGGGCCGGGGTCCGAGGGTGGTCAGCCGCCGCTGATGCGCGCGTTGCCAGGGCCGCATGGCGCGATCGACGGGCGGGATCGGGGAGCCGGTCAGCCCTGCTCCACCGGAGGGCATGGCTGACGACGGGCTGCCCACTGGCACGCCGGGAATCACGCGGGGATCGCCCGCTGGGGGATGGGCGACGGTGTGCGGCGACACGCTGGGTGATCGACTCGGCGCCGCGGCAGCGCTCACCACTGGCGCGACGGGTACCGGGGTCTGCGCTGGCGCGGGTTCAGGAGTCAGCGGAACGCTTGGCGCGGCCACAGCAACACCCGGGTCCGCTCCCGGTACCGGCAGAACCGCGACGGGTGCCGGCTCCACGGGCGGCGGTCCATCACCCGATGGGTGGGGCGCTGCCGGGGCTGACGCGGGCACCAGGCCCGGAGTTGGCGGCGCAGCGGGTCTGACCGGCACCGCGAGACCGCCAACCGGGAGGCTATTGATGGTGATCGACGGACGACCGGTACCGGAGGGATGGACGATCGTCCGCTGCCCGCTCATACTCCGACTGCGCGGCGCCAGCGCATCCGCCGGGACCGATCCCGCTGCGGTTCCGGCAGAACGCGCCGGTGGCGTCAGCTGCAGCCCGGGCGACTCGGACGCGATCCGTCCAGTAGGACGCGCCGGCTGGTCGGGCAGGGCCACCAGGCGCAGGTGATCCGTGGTCGTCGCCGTCCCCAGCCCAGACGCAGTGCTGGACGCCGTGCCGGACCCGGTGGCATGACCGGGCACCGTCCGCTGGTCACCTGGCGCGAGATGCCACTGGCTCGACCGCGCGTCGGCGGGGATCGGCTGCGTGGATGCTGCGGTGCTGGTCACCCCTGATCCTGGCGATTCGGCGCGACCGTCGAGCGGCGGCGACACCGGGGTCACGCCTGGCTGATCCCGATCGCCGTCCAGCGCCAGCCGCAGATCGGGAGCGACGGGTGCGCCATCCGTGTCGACCACCATCTGGGTTCCTGCCGGACCAAGCGCCAGTTTGGTCCGGCGACGCTGCAGCCGGCCGCCCCTGGCCCGCCGCTGTGGCGCGGCGCGTAACGGGGGAAGGGGTGCCCCCGCGACCTTCGGTGTGAGCCGCTGCGTGTCCGCCGCGTGAATCGATGCGGACGCTGCGCGCTGCGGACAGACATGCGCCCGCAGCGCCTGGGCCGTGAGCAGCTGCCCACAGCCGGGACAGGCGCTGACCGCTTCCCCCGTGTAGGGATCGACCGCCCCGGGAGCGGGATCAGCTGCCCGCGCGGGGCGGGTGCGGATCACCGGCGTCGCTGGTCCTGAGCCGGTGCCCCCGGGCGGATCACCCGTCGGCTGGGCGTAGGCGCGGGTCTCGGCCCACGAGTCGTCAGCCGCCGCGTGCGCCAACCGGTCGCCGAGATCGTCCCCGCCGAGGCCCCGCGCGCGCAATTCCTCGACCTGGCCCAGCAGCCGCTCGTCGCCGAGTTTCTCGCGGACCATCTGCCGCGTCAGCCGCTGCTGATTGCGCCAGCGTGTGAGCGGATTGGCGGTGCGCTGCCCCCAGGCCGTCTGCGCGTGATCCGCCGCCTGCCAGCGTTCCAGGCCCAGTTCCCGGCCTTCCCGATAGGTGCTGACCGCGTCCTTCGCACCGAGCAGCGCCCCACCCGCGCCGAGTGCCGCCCCGGCCAGCATCCCGGCCGGTCCGAGCATCCCTTTGAGCGCGCCGCCGATCGCCGACGGCGCATGGCTCATCACCCCACTCACGCCCTGCGCCGCGGTCAGAAAGCTCTGCGCCGCGGTTTTCGTCTGCCATCCCGCCACCCCGCAGGCCAGCACGCCCAGGCCCCCGACGATCACCCCGCTGCCGCTCAGCGCCGCCAGATACAGCACGCCCAGCACCAGCGCCATCCAGAACGAGCCCAGCCACGCGGTCTTCCAGGTCGTGATGATCCCCTGGAGATGCGCCTTGAACATCCCCTCGGTCGCCACAAACAGGGCAAACAGCAGCCCGATCAGCAAGCCGATCCAGGTCGAGGCCAGCGCCAGCGCAAACAGCAGGTGCATGATCTGCTCGATCAGGCCGGCGGTCGCCAGCGGCAGCCCCCAGCCCAGGCGCGAGACCCCGTCCCAGGCCAGCTTCATCTTGCGCTGGCGTACTTCCGGCTCCTCGTCGTCGATCTGCATCGGCGGCGGCGCATAGCGGTTGCCGAACTCCACGGGGACATCGGCCCGGCCCTCCGCCTGATCCGGGCAGTGAATGTCCTTCGCGTCGGCCCACAGGTAATTCGCCGCCAGATCGTTGAGATACAGCCCGGGCGTCGACCGCTGGGTCGAGAGGCCGGGACACACATCGCCGCCGTAGATCGTGTGCGGCGCATCCATCGAGCTGTCATCGGCCGCGTAGAAATCGAGATCCTCGGTCACCTGGTTGATGCTCGTCCCGGCAATCTGGGCAAAGCCGCGTCCGGCCGAGACCCGGATCTGCTCCGTGGCGCTGACCGCCTGGCTGCCGACCTGAAACAGGAACAGCGCCAGGCCGCCATACTGGATCAGCCGCTTCAAACTGACCCACTGCAGCCCGTCGACCAGCGCCTGCAGGAAGTAGCCGACGACAAACACCAGCCAGGCGATCGCCGCGGCGATCCAGAACGGAAACTGAATCCCGGCGATGATCGCGTCGAAGGCCGTGCCGAGGACCTCGGCGATGAGCCACTCGCGCAGCGCCTCGACATTGCGCGCGACCAGCAGCAGCGTCTGATTGATGTCCCACAGCAAGGCCATCAACATCAGCTCGCCCTGGTAGAGCGCGTTATCCATGCACGCGCCGGGATCGGTCGCGCCACAGCCGGCCCAGGCCCGCGGCGGGAAGAGCAGCCACCACACGAGGACGAGGCCCGCCAGGCGCAGCACCCAGTGGCGGGGCGTAGCGCGGAGCGAGCGGCTGGCCCGGTGAAGGCTGGCCCGGATCTGCCCCATCATGCTGCCCTCCGGGCGCGCAGAATCCCGACCGCCTGCCAGAGGAGCGCCACCACGGCGATGAGGATCACGACGAGGAGGACGAGGGAGCGAACCCAGGCGTAGCTGCTGCGCGCGGCCCGGTCGGCAGGCGCGGGACCGGAGGGATCGGCGTCGCGCGGATCAGTTGCAGCCGTGGTCGCGCTGGGTGTCGTGATCGCCGGGAGCGGACTCGGCGGCGTTTCCGGCTCGGCAACCGGCTCGACAAAGAGCAGCCCATCGCTCAGGCGGAGATCCAGATCCTGGATCACCCCAGGCTGCAGCGGGATGCGCAGGCCGCCCGCCGGGTCGTTCTCGTCCATCAGCAGCGGCTGACCGTCGGGCGCGGTGGCCCCCAGGATGCGCGCGAAGCCGCCGGGCAGGGGGGTGATCAGGGCCACCCCCTGCGCGTCCGTCCGCGCGTCGTGGCGCTGCTCGGCGGCGTCCACGATCTGGAGCCGCACGTCCGCGACGCCGCGATCGTCAAGGTCGCGCACCCACACGCGCAGGCCACCCTCGGTTGCCTGCTGCGGAACGAGCGTCGTCAGAACGAGGAGCAGGAGGGTCCACAGCGGCATCAGGCACCTCCCCGCGGCGGGCGGGTAATGATCGCCAGCCGCTGCAGATAGTAGCGATTGCCCAGGATGTTCTTGGCGATCACCACGCCGGTCGGGTAGCTGGCCGCGTGGATCATATCGCCCGTGCCGTCGCCGTCGAGGTCACCGGCGTACAGGCCCACATGGGTAATCCGCGCGCCGCGCCCGACCTGATTAATCCCGCCAAAGAGCAGCAGATCGCCGGGTTGAATCTGATCGATGGGGACCGCCGGGTAGTTCTTCTGATTGCTGGTGCCGTGGCCGATGACGATCCCGGCGGCGTTGTACGCGCCCCAGGTGAGGCCACTACAATCCCAGCAGGGATACGACGCGCAGGGCGGCGTGACCTGTCCATCCTGCGGCGTGTAGCCGCTGCAGGGCGACCAGCCTTTGCCGCCCCAGCAGTATTGCCGGCCCAGCTGCTGCCGGGCAAAGGCGATCAGCGTCGCGCTCCCGCCCGGCACGGGTGGCGGCACCGCCTCCCGGCCCTCCTCGTCATACACGGCGGCGACCGTTCCGGCATGCTCACAGTCCGGCTCCTCGGCGGCGGTGAACTGCACGCGGAGACTGCCGGCGCTCGCCTCGGTGGCATCGGGCGGATCGAGCTGCAGATCGAGGACCGCCACGCTTCCCGTCGGCGCCAGGATCGGCACCTGCAGCGTGCTCTCGCCCGTGGGGATCTCCGTATGCAGCGCGGCATCGGTGGGCGTGAGCCAGGCCGCCTCGGCCGCGGCGAGATCCCAGCGCCACGGCCCGGCGAGCAGCCGGCCATCCGGACGCCGGATGCTGCTGATCACCAGCTGCCGGGCCGGGTCGAACGGGAATGGATCGCCCCGATTGTGCCAGGTCGCCCGGACGATGAACAGCTGCACCACCCCGGCATCGCGGATGATCGGCTCACCGCGGGTTTCGACGGTGAGCTGCACATCCAACGCCGGCTGCAGGTTGATGATCTGGCCCAGATAGAAGCTCGTGCCGGTTTTGGTCTGGGGCGTGGGCCGCAGAATCGGCTCGCGTCCGATCTCGTTGTACGGCTCGCGCTCGTAGGGCAGGGTATCGCGATAGTGGGGGACCGGCGTGCCCTCCGGATTCAGGTCGCTGCCGTCCTCCACCTGAATCGGTGGCAGGGCGGTTGGCGTGGGGCAGGCCCAGCGCGGCAGGCCACCGGCCGTCGGGGTCACGTTGGCCGTCCCAATGCACCCCAGCAGGGGCAGCAGGAGGACACTGATCCCCACGGCGGTCCAGATCGTCGTTCGGCGCGGCGGCCGCAAGGATGATGGCAGCATGGATGACTCCTCGTCCCGTGCGCGAGATGGTGCCGGCACCGCTGCGGGCGGCGGATCTGGATGAGCCGTGCGGTCTCACCAGGGGGATCTCCGCGCCCACAACCAGCATGACACGGGCAGCATACCCCAGCCGAGCCGGGTGAGACGGGCGCTTATCTGCCAAGATGAGCCGGTGATGGCCTATCCCAGGAGCGGGACTGTTGGGGGATAGAGCACCCACGGGGCGCATCTGGAGCGCGTGAAGGTGTGGGATGTCGCACGACCTGCGCCTCCTGTCACATGAGCTACGGGTATCGCGCTGTTCCAACATCAGATCCAGTTCACTCATAGCGAGAACCGCTCGGATCGTGCCTGTTGGGCTGCCTCACCGGATGCAGGAATGCGTAGGGACGAGCTTAACCCATCTGGTGTAAGTCGCTCAGTTCGTAGGGGATAGGGCTGGTTTTGAGCAGCGATTGCCGCAATGCGTGTGACATCTCACAAATCCATTGCCAGCGTGGTAATCAGCAGGCAAGATGTATACTGAACGGAAAAGGGTTCGTCCATGCGCGAGGCCGCTTGCGGTTTCGTATCGGGAAGCGTATGTGACAAACAAGCCACCCCTTTTCCAGTGAGTATCGGAGTATCATAGGCGGACAGGTGATCGCCTATGGTATATTGGGGTCGGAAACAGCGGATAGGCACTGGGCTAGATAATGGCTCCATCGACGTATTTAGGAGAGGCAGATCGCCCAGTGCCGTTTAAGAAGCTGGCCGCCTACTGCTCCTATGGTAGGCAACCTGCTTGTGGGAGGTGACCATTATGTCGACACAACCCACTGAAAGTGCCATCACGGCCACGATGCTCGAAGCTTGCTCTCAACAAAGTACATCTATAATCTGCATCACAGAATATGCCGACTCTGCAGCAGCCGTGAGTGCAATCGGAACACAGGAGATGACCCTGTACTATCCGACTGGAGTGTATCACTTTGCATCAGACCTCATTTTCCCGAATAATATAACGTTGTTATTTGCAAAAGGCGCGATGTTTGATGTTATCGAGGGAGTCGAGATTGCGATCAAGGGGTGTATTCTCGCGGGACTTTGGCAGATTTTTTCCGGAAGCGGAGCGGTCAGGGGGACACCCCGTGTGGAATGTTATTATCCACAATGGTTCGGGGCCCAAGGAGATGGGACGACTGATGACAGCGCTGCGATCCGTCGCACTATTAAATCTGCATACTCAAATGCAACCACGCCGACCGTCGTTAAGTTTCCTAAAGGAGTGTATCTAGTCTCGCAGACAATCAATTTGCCTCAAGGTGTGATCATTTATGGCTATGATGCTATTTTAAAGGCTGCGGATGCCAGTCTGAATCCCGTTCTGAGGGTGTTCAACGCGAATCACCCGGAAGCACCAAAGCTCAGGCTATTTCATATCTTTGGTTTGGCAATCGAAGGCGATTGCAATGACTTGAGGAATGTGGAGGTGGGGATAACCATCGACTCTACCTATCAAGGGGGAACCCTCTCTACCCTGAGAGACTGCAGGATCTACTTTTTCAAGGTCGGCGTCGAGTTGAGTCCTGGGAGCAGAATGATCACCTTCGATAACTGCCAGATCACCGCTGGGAAATACGGATTGCACATCAAGGCGTGCAGCAATTTTACTGGCGATTGCTGGATACGATCCTGTCAAATTGAGGTCGAAAGGGGAATTGGCATTTATGTGTCCAGTACCGGAAACGGCGCTACAGTGGCGGGAATTCACGTCTCTGACTGCGTGATTTACGGATTAGGGCTCCACGCGATTTGCGATAATAATCTATCCGTGATAAATGACTTCTTCCTTCATAACGTGGCAGTGGATGGTCCCAACGAAGGATGGTTGATGCATTTTAAAGGATCTCACAATCACGTTGTCGGCTCCGGAGTTATCCAAATATCTAATATATGGCTCAATGCTTGCGATCATGGAATCTATTTTGAGCATGTACACGGTGCCTCGATCACAAACGGAAAGATTTCGAGCGTGAATTATCAAGCAGTTGTCTTCGACAATTCACATCACTGCGCGATGAATTCTGTTACCATGTTCAGCTGCAACAAGACTCGGAATGGAGGCGGGGTCATCAAGTTGACGGGGAAATTGACAGTTAAGACAAAAGTGAGGGGATGTTCGATTTATAATTCGGAGGACGCAAATGACCTCCCAATCGTCATCGAAACAGGAGCGACGAAATGCGTGATTACCGAAAATGTAACTGATACGATCTATCCATATTTCAACCAAGGGACTGGTACCGTGCTACGCGACAATGTCGGTCGTGATTAGGTGCGAGCGAGGAGCAGAAATTCGCATAGGACAAATCATTTTCTGGTTAGTATATAGAAAGGATGAACATGCCCTGGCGGCGGGTCGAGTGGTAATCTCGACCCGCCGCCGCACGCACGGACGTCCCAGTTCATGACCACCACGCTTCGCCGCGTGGAGTTAGCTCCCTGGACTGTACCAGGACACGTGCGGCCTTAAGATTGGCCCGCATCGAGGAGCGCCGACAGACGGAGTGGGCGGACATCCACGCGGTGCTGATCATTGCGCTCATCAACCGTGACGAGCCAGTGCCGCCGGCCACTCGGCATGCCCCACAAGGCTCCGCGCAGGCCCCAGTCGGCCAGCAGCGGCGGCGGCATCTCGGTGGTTCGATCCGGCGTGATCGCGTCCTGCCAGGTCGCATCCGCATCAAGCGGCCGGGATGCCAGAAAGGTCCGCAGATGCGCGCCGTACTGCGCCCCGCGCCGCGCAATGTCTTCTTCGACCCAGCTTGCCACCACCCGATCGGTCGTCGCGTCATAGACCAGCGCCGGCTCGAAGCCGCCCGGCAGCCCGCGCCCATCGTCGTCGAAGAGCCGCCCATCGTCGTAGTGCTGCGCGATGATCTCCTGCCGGCTCCAGGTCGTGCCGCCGTCGGTGCTCAGGACCGCGAACGCCCCACCCCGCGCGTGACCGGGACCGGGCGTCTGGGCCCAGGCCGCCGCAATCAGCCCCGCGCCACGTGGCACCACCAGCAGGCTCGTCGCCACGATCTGCTCGTCGGCGAAGAATCGACCCATCTCCAGCGGCTGGCGCGCCCAGCGCTGCCCATCATCGCTCCACAGGATGCTGAGATGCGTGAAATCATGATCATCTCGCCCATTGAGCAACACGACGCGGCGCAGCGTGCCATCCGGCTGCTCCAGCAGACTCAGCCAGCCGTTGACCTGGCGCATCCCGCCGAGGTACGGCGTGACCTGCCAGTCGTTGTCCAGCGATGGCAGATACGCATACGCCGCGTCGCCGCCGTCGCGCTCGGGCATGACCAGCAGCAGATGCAGGCCGCCGGACTCGTCGCTGGTCAGCGAGCGGACGCTGCCCCGCGTCGGCAGCGCCACCGGCTCGCTCCAGGTCGCGCCCAGATCCGGACTCTGCGCAACGAAGATCTGATCATCGCCTTCCTCGCCGTTGCCGCCACCGCCGTAGATCACGTGGAGCGTCCCATCCGGGGTGAACGCGAGGCCGAGTCCACCATAGAACTTCGCGACGGGTTCACGATTCACGGTCTGCGCGCTGGCCCAGACGCCGCTCGGCTGTTGCACGCGCACCCAGATCTGCCCGTCCAGCGCGTCGGGCGTGCTGCCATAGCTGATCCAGCCGATCGCCGCCGTCGGCTCCTGTGGATGCGCCGCCAGCACGGGATTCCAGATCATCCGGCCCCAGGCGGTCACCAGCCCGCCTACATCGCCAATCTCCTGTGGGCCGCCGATCGCCGCCGGGACCTGGGGCGTGGCCGCGGGAATCGGCGTCGGCGGCAGCGTGGGGACCGGCGTGACCGTCGGCGTGCCGGGAATCGGGAGACACGTCGGATAGATCGCAGCGGTCGGCGTCACGGTGGGCGCGGCGCCTGGCAGGGTCGTCGGGGTGGGAAGGCCGGCCAGCGTCGGCGTGGGCTGGGGCTGCGGCACGCCGTAGGGCCAGCACCCGCTCGCGACGGCGGTGGCGCGGGCCTCGCCTTCCGTGAGTGGGCGTTGACAGCCGGCGAGCAGCCCCGCCAGCAGCAGGAGGAGGGAGATCAAGCGCAGGGACATCGTCAGTACCTCACAGCGTGAACGAAGCGGGGATGGTCAAATCGTCGAGCGGATCGCGGAGGGCGCGGGACTCCGGTGCCCAGGACACCAGGGGGATGGTCAGGTCGTCCGCCGCGGTGGGGGGTGCCACGACCACACCGGACGACCACCCGATCTGGGCGTGCAGCCACCGGCCCGCGAGCAGGCAGGCGACGGCCAGCAGCCACCAGGGGAGCAACCGCCAGGCAAGCGCATCGCCCGGAGCGAAGATCCAGGCGCCCACCACGCCGGCCACAAGCACGCCCAGGTGGAACAGCCAGGGCGTGCTGGGGAACGGATGATCCGGCATCGGGACGCCCCGTTACGCCGTCAGCGCGCGGTCGCGCTCCAGATCGGCCGGCGGCGGCAGCGCGCCCGGCGCCAGCGGCGCGGGCAACGGTGGGCCAAGGTCCGGACCGGGACCAGGCGAACCCTCAGCGCGGAGGGCCAGCACAGTCGGCGCGGGCGCGTCGGTCGCGTGCGGCAGGCCAGCGATCTGGGGGACAATGGTCCGGCGCGGATCACCCCCGCGCCGTCGCCAGACCCATGTGCCGGTGCACGCGAAGACGACGACGGCCAGGAGCGCCCAGGGCGCCACCTGCATCATCCAGGACGGAGCGGCGAGCGGATCGCCGGTTGCCGGCAGCACCGACCGCGGTTCCTGGGGCTGCGTGACCGGCGCGGGCTGGGTCCGCGGCGCTCTGGGCTTGGGTTGCGGCGTCGGCTGCGCCGGGCGCTGCGGCGGCACCTGCGCCGACGCCGGGGGCACAATCTCCGTGCTGACGCTGCTCCGATTATTGCCGCTGTCGCCATCGCCTTCGGAGCTACTCGTCACCAGCGCCACGTTCGTGACCGTGCCGGCGGCCGCCTGCGCGCGGACGCGGGCGGTAATGGTGATCGTAACCGTTTCACCCGGTTCCAGCACCGACGGATAGGCCGTCACGGTCTGCCCGCTGACAACCACCTCGCCCTTGGTGCTGTGGAGATCGATCACCTCCAATGCGTCCGGAACGGTATCGGTCACCATCACATCGCGCGCGACGGCATTCCCGACATTGCGCACCAGCAGCGTATATCGCACCGTCTCGCCGGGCTTCACGCTCGCGCGATCGGCCTGCTTGATGATGGTCACGTCGGCGACGGGCGCCACGGGCGTTGGCGCCGGCGGCACGGGTGTCGGCGCGGGGGGTTCCGGCGTTGGCACGGGCGGCGGATCGCGATCGCGGTCCGCGGGCGGATCGGGGCGGGGCGGCACCGCCGTCGGCACGGGTGGCATGGGTGTCGGCGATGGGTCGGGCGTCGGCGATGGGTCGGGCGTCGGCGTCGGCTCAGGCGTCGGCTCAGGCGTCGGCACCGCCGTCGGCACCGCGGTGGGCGCGGGCGGCGTGGCCGTCGGCGAAATCGACAGCGGCCGGCTTGGCGCTGCTGCCGCGGGTACGCCACTGGTTAATACCGCGAGGACGCCCAGGATCGCAAGCACGCCGCTCACGAGCAGCTGACATGGGACGCCTCGAAACTTCACGATAGACACAATCGGAACTCCTCTGGTCAGGGCAGACGACCCGTGGGGGGTTCACAGCTCGCCCATGGTTGGATGGACCGAACGGGGCACGTTTCCGTACCCCGCCGGCGGGATTGGTTGGGTTAGCGAACGATCGGCAGAAAGACGTGAGTGGTGCCGGCGGTGGCCGGGCCGTAGGGCTGCTCCGCCCCGCTCACTTCCACCTCGACCAGCCAGTAATACAGCAGGCCCACAGCGGGCGCGGTCGTATCCGTCCAGGCATAGTCGCCACCCTGGCTGCCCTGCGCCAGCACCGTGCTGACGACCGTCGCCTGCGTGCGATCGGGGCCGGTGCCGCGCAGAATGCGGAACGCCTGCGTGTCCTGCTCGGCGAGCGTCCCCCAGCGCACCAACACCCCGCCCGCCTGCCGCTCGGCCCGGAAATAGGCGAGCTGCACCGCCGTAGGGCTGCTCACCGTCGTGGTCGCGCTCGATGTGTTATCGCCGGGATCGTCGCCGGGCGTCGTGGTCGAGACGCGAGCGGTATTGGTCACCTGCGTCCCGGTGGGCGTCGCCGGGTCGCTGCGGACGACCAGCGCAATCCGGCCGGAGGCGTTGGCCGGCACATCCCCGATGGCCCAGGTCAGCACCTGGCCCGCTTGACTGGACGGCGCGGGCGTCGCCGAGACGAAGGTCAGGCCGCTTGGCAGTGTATCGCTGACCACCACGCCGGCGGCGTCGACCGCGCTGGTATTGGCATAGTCGAGCGTGTAGCTGAACTGGTCGCCCGCGACCGCCGTCGCCGGACCGGACTTCTGAATCCGCACGTTCACGCGCAGCACCGTCGTGGTCGCGGTCCCGGTGTTATCGCTCGGATCGTCGCCCGATGACGTGGTCGCGATCCGCGCCGTGTTGGTCAGCGTGGCCGGAGCCGTCGCCGCCACCGTCGTCTGCACGGCGATCGTGCCCGACTGCCCCGGCGCCAGCGTGCCGAGATTCCAGCTCAGATTCTGGCCGGTCTGACTGGCTGGGGCCGGCGTCGCCGACACGAAGGTCAGGCCGCTCGGCAGCGTGTCGGTGATGGTGACGCTCTGCGCCAGCCCCGGACCCGTATTGGTGTAGGTCAGCGTGTAGGTCAGCGTCTGGCCGACCACCACGGTTGCCGGCGCGCTCTTCGTCAGTCGCACGTTGACCGGCAGGATCAGGCCCAGGTCGAGCGTCTGGTTGTCGGTGTCGGCGATGACCGTGAAGCTCGCGGTCCGCCAGCTCGTGCCGGCATCCGCGTCGCTGTCCAGATCATCGGGCACGCCGCTCGCATCGCGCGGAGTTGGTTGCGCGCCCGCAGGCGGAACAAACTCGACCACGTAGGTGCCCGGCACGACGTTGGGAAACTGATACACGCCCGAGGCGCTCGTCGTCGTGGTCGCCACCACCGCCCCGGTCGCGGTGTCGATCAGCCGCACCGTGACGCCTTCCACGCCGGGCTCCCCAGTTTCCTGCCGGCCATCGCCGTCGTCGTTCCAGACGTAGTTCCCGACCGTGCCGTTGGCGAACGTCGTCGCCATCAGGCCGACGTCGAAGGTCAGGTTCGATCCGCCCGCCGGCTGGCCCGGCACGCCGATCGAGCGGTTAATCTGATCGGCATCGCTGTCGGTCGCGTCATTACCCCCGCGATTCTGTGGTGACAGGATCAGGTCCGCCAGTGGTCCGCCCGCGGCGAAGTTACCCACAGCCAGGCGCACGGTATAGGTGGTGTTCGGCTGCACGTCGAAGAAATAGAGGCCGCTCGCGTCGGTCGTCGTCGAGCCGACGATCGCGCCACTCGCGGACAGCAGCTCGACGGTCACGCCCGCAATCCCGCTTTCGCCGGCATCCTGGACGCCGTCGCCGTCGGCGTCGCGCCACACCCGGTCGCCGATCAGCGGCACGCTGGTCAGTCCGGCGTCAAAGCTGGTGTTCAGATCGCCGTTCGCGCCGCTCGGAATCGGGATCACCCCCGCGGGCGAGGCATCGCTGTCCAGGCCGTCATTGGCGCCCCGATCCGCGACCGTCAGACGCAGGCCCGCCAGCGGCTGTCCGGGCGCAAACATCTGGGGATCGATCCGCGCCACGTAGCTCTGCCAAGGATCGACGTAGATCCGCCAGTTGCCGGACATCCCTGCGACGCTGCCGGTCGTAATCGTCGCCAGCGGCGTCGCGAACGCTGTGTCGCTCGCGGCGAAGAGCTGGACGCGCACGCCCTGAATGTCCGCCTCGCCCGCGTCCTGGATGCCGTTGGCGTTCGTATCCAGCCAGACCCGGTCGCCCACCGCCCGCCAGGGGCAGAGCAGCTCGACATCGCCGAGGCCCGCCGTTTTCGCAAACGAGGCGTCGTTGGTGGCGTTGTACAGCTCCTCGCGCGCGGTCGGCGCACCCCCCGCGGCGTCATACCAGGCCGCGCCCGCCGCATTGAGTTGATACGGGGTGAGGAAGGTGGTGATTACCTCGCCGCCGTAGCTGCCGTCATGCCGACCCGGCACATAGGCCAGGCCGCCCCAGGTCCGCTCGTTATGGGTCGCCGGATCGTCGTCGGCATACACCTCGGCGCCGGTGGTCGGCGCGCTCCACTGCCCGAAGCCGCTCGGCTCCGCCCGCAGCAGATCGCCAAAGCCGCGCCCTTGCTGGCTCGGAATCAGATACGAGGTCCCGTTATCGCCGTAGCGGTCGCGGAGGCCGATGAGCATGGCGCCGCTTTCGTCGAAGACCAGGTCGGTGAGCAGCGGCAGCGGGTGGACGCTCGCGAACTGCGTGTCCCAGGGCAGCCACGCCAGCGGGAGGCCCGCGAAGCTGCCACGCTGCGCGTCATAGTCGCGCAGGTTGAACGCGACCGCCGGTGCGCCACTCCAGGACCCGGTCGTGAGGTCATACCGCCACACGCCGGCGGACAGGTGGCTGCGATCGCCGCTGCTCTCCGCCGAGCAGGTGTAGCCGAGATAGAGCGAGATCCGGGTCAGGTGCAGCGCGAATGGGCGGAAATCCCCCGCCCCGCTCGCGCAGATCGCCGGGTTCGGGACCTGCGGCAGCACGCTCATGCTGCTTTGCGGACTGGCGCTCCAGGTGTCGAAGCGATAGATCCGCCGGGTGTTGAGGTTGACCGCATACAGAAACCGCTCGTCGGCGTCGATCTCGACATCGCCGAGGCTGGTCTTGCTGGTGTAGGGCAGCACCACCTGATCCTCGAACTGGGTGTGCAGCCCGCCGTTCTGGGGCGTGTAGGCCAGCCCGTTCGGAAAGGTCGCCGCGCTGCCGTCGCCGGGATCGCCCGGCAGCCCATTGGGACCCGGCACCACATCCGGCACCACCACAAACGGCGTGGTCGCGCCACTCGCCCGGTTGACCACAGAGATGCCGCCCGGACCGGATGGGCCGAAGCGCGTGATCCGCTTGGTAAACGCGCCGACAAACAGCCGCGCCTGCCGCGCGGCGCCCGCGGGCGCGGCGGGATTGGTGCCGCTGCTCGACGCAATCCCATAGACCGCGCCGGCCTCGCCGAGCGTGGAGAGCGTGAGATGACCGGGCTCGCCCGGCGCATCCGGTTTCCCGTCGCCGAACTCCAGGATCGCCGGGTCGCCGGGGATCGCGTCGCCCTGGTTCGAGACGCTCGGATCGGTATAGCCGCCGGGCGACCAGCGGGAGCCAAAGCAGGTGGTGGCAAAGCGCGGCGAGGCGTGGGACGCCAGCCCGCGGTCGGCGCCAGCACGGATGCAGTCCACCGTGGACGCATAGGCCAGGGCCGGCTGGTTCGGGTCGAGCTGCGCCTGGACGGCCGTGAGCGGGTAGCCGCTCAGCCCAAGCAGGACCGTTCCCAGGAGCCCCAGCAGGAGCAGCGTGCGGGTGGGGGAACGACGAAGGCGAAAACGTGGCACAAGAGTCTCCTTTTAGGGGGTAACGTCGGCGGTCAGCGGCGCCACCTGGCGGCGCATGACGGCGTGGGCAAACGGGAGCAACAGGACGACCTCGCCGATGTTCCACCAGAAGTGGACACTAATCCGCGGCGCGGTCACGAGCGGCGGCGCGAGCCGGCACAGAAACGCCGTTGGGGCGTATTGCCAGCCGCTGGTCTCCAGCCAGCCGTGGCGTCCCAGGATGCCGGGCAGGCCCTGCGCAAACGCCAGCGACACGTCCTGGGACCATAAGACCAGCACCGCATCCAGATACTTAATGAACAGATAGGTATGCTCCAGCGAGTGGGTCAGCGACCAGGCGGCCAGCAGATAGCCCCACGGATGGCGCAGGCCCTGCTTGAGAATCCACAGCACCGTGAGGCAGACTGCCCAGTTCCACAGGAAGTGAACGGTCTCGACGTTCGCCGCGGCCAGCAAGCCACCGGCGGCTTTGCCGGGCCACTTCAGGTAATGAAACTGCACGTACTGCGCGATATGCTCGAAGGTATGGAAGCCCTGCAGCGCCAGCAAGACCGACAGCGCGGTGAGCGGCGCGCCCCAGCGGGCGAAGTCATCCCGCCACTTCTGGAGCGCGGGGTAGGCCAAGAGCCCCAGCGTGAGCATCGTCGCGCCGGAGAGGGGCATGCCGGCGGTGATCATCAGCACGCCGCCGAGGACGAAGCCCCCCATCAGGGCCAGCAGCAGCGGACGGGTCCGCCGCCGGGGGTGGATCAGCGTGAACAGCGAGGCACGCCGGGCGTGCCCATTCAGCGGGGTCGGGAGCATTGAACGCCTCCAGGATCGGCTACGGGGTATCGTCGGGCACCGCGACGCGGACCCGCCAGCAATGGGGCCGTAGCTCAAGGGTGAGCGCGCCGCCGATCGCGGCCAGCTCCTCGCGGACGCGGGCGACGGTCTCGGCGTGGGCGGGATGGGTCAGGCCGGCCACATCGGCGTCGACAATCAGCTCCAGCGTGGCAGCCGGCTCGCGGGGCAGCGTGACCACGACCTGGAACGCGCCGTCGTTGACGGCGGTCAGCACGACCACCAGCAGCGCCTGGAGCAGCGTCACGGCCGGGCGGTGCGGCAGCCAGCACTGCCGCTGCAGTTGCTTGGCAATCGTGACCACGCCGGCTTCGGGCGGCGCCATCGACTGGAAGGTGGTGGTCAGCGCGTCGAGCAGCCGCGTCGCCTGCTCGGTGAGCGCCACCCGCTGGTCCGGCCCGCGCTCGGCGATGACCCCGGTCAGGATCGTCTCCAGCACCAGCACACTGGCCTCGGCATTGGCGTACAGCTGGGGCCGCAGCCCGTCGGCCTCGTCGACGTCCAGGCTGAGCGCGGTGCGACGAAACTGGGCGGCGCGGCAAAACAGCGCATAGGCGAGAGCGGCGGCGAGCGGCCAGGGTCGCTCGGACGACGGCGGAACCGCGGGGGGATGGGTCATACAGAAACTCCTTGCCAATGCCACCGCTGGACCGGTGCGCTGACGTCGGGCAAAATCAGCGTGCCGGCCGTCATGCGCTGCACCATCGTGAGCAGATCCCCAGCATGCCGCAGGGCCTGCACCGGATCGACAATGGCCGCGAGCCGCGGCACGTGGGGACACAGCGTTTGGGCGGCGGTGATATGGGGGGTGATGAGCACGACCGGCGCAGCCACGTGGCCGAGCCAGAAACCATGCGGCGCGGGCGGGTGCCCAAGATCCAGGACGACCACCAGGGCCGCCAGCGGCACCGCGCGCGGCGGCACCTGCTCCAGGTCCAACGGATAGGGCCGCCAGCCGGCGCCCGCGATCAGCGCAAGCCACTCCGGTTGGACCCTCGGATCGGTCACGGCGATCCCAACATACGACGCGTGCACGTTCGCCCCCTTCGATAGCGCTCTCCTGTCAGGATAGCGAACAAATCGCGGCGTGCGGTGCCGGTTATCTGCCAAGATGAGCCGATGATGGCCTATCCGCTGAGCGGGACTGTTGGGGGATAGGCGCGCGCTGGTGAGGAGCAGCGCGGCGTGACCGCGTGCCGAGGATGCGTCCCAGGCAGGCCGAACGGGAGGGCGCCGGATCACCGGTCGGGGGTGGCACCGATGCCGGGGATCGGGTCCGTTCTGGGACCTACCCGTGCGCCGCTGGCGCTGCCAGGGCGTCCAACAGGGACTGCAGCAGCGCGGACGCCCGGCCCCGATACATCCGGGCCGGCACGTTTACGGTCATCCGCAACTGGCGCAGTTTCCGATAGAACGTGCGCCCCGGCAGCGGTGAGCTCGCGGCCGCCAGCTCAATGCTCGGGGCCTGCGCCAGGGCAACCAGGATCGCCAGGAACCTGGGATCGACCACCGTAAACGACGGGGCGGCCACGCCCACATATGCAGGCCGGACGTGCGGCGCACGGGCGGGACCAACGATGCCACAGTGCTGCAGCCACAGCCCCAACTCTCCCGGACTGACGTGGTCCGATGCCACGGCATAGACTGCCGGACAGCTCGCCGCCAGGCGGTGCAGCAACCAATCGGTTGGCCGGGTCAGGATCAACGTGGGCACGTGCGGATACCGCGTAGTCAGCTCATGGAGCACCGTGATTTGCATGACCGGACGCAAGCCCCGGGTATCCAGGAGCAGCGGCCCCTGGATCGGTGGCAGCACGCGCGTCCCGGGCGGTGGTGGCGCGTCCTCGTGATCGCACTGGAGCAGGAGGACATGGCAGCCAATGCCGCCCTCCGCCAGGCGGCAGATCAGCGAACGACGACAGTCCGTCGTCGAGATCAGCGACACGGAGACGCTGGGTCGGTACTCACGCACCGGCATCTGGTCGCATGCATACAGGGTCATGAGCGCCCCACCAGCGGCACCCAGGCGGTCGAGGTCGGCACAAACGGCAGCGCCACGTCCGGATCGCCCAGAATGCCAAAACTAAACGCCAACTCAACGTGCGTCCCGCTGGCCACCACGCGGCGCAGTCCGGCGAGATGCGCCGCGCCCAGCGTCCGATCGCCATGGGTGGCGAAGAGCGTCGGAAGCACGCCGCGGGCGAGATCGGTATGCGCCGTATTCACCCCTTCGCCGGTGGCCGACAGGCTGGCGATGGCGCCACCCTGCGTGTGCAGAACCATCCGTTCATCCGTGGTCATCAGGGTCGGGTTGGCCCAGTCGCCGCTGAGACAGGTCAGGCTGAGCAGGATCGGCAGACGCGCCCCGTTCGTCCGTGCGTCGGCGTCATAGAGGTACCACAGATAGGGCGTCGGCGAGGTGGGCGTTGTCGCCGCCCACTGCCAGGGTGAGCCGTGCCCGACATAGATCCAGAGCGCCGCGCCGGGCTCGGTGCCAACGGCGAGCGGCGGGCAGGCACGGTCATGCGGCGAACCGCCATCCAGGGCCCGGAACAGGCGGCAGCGCAGCTCCGCGGCCTCCTGGTAGAAGCCCTGCCCAGTTGGGCGATCCGGCGCAAAGTAGAACCGCTCGCCGTGTATCCCGCGCGGCAGCACGGACATCATCGTCTCCGCCGTTGCCACAAAGCTCCCGGCGGGATCGACCCGGCCATCCGGCTCGCGATCGTTGTCGGTCAGCAGCAGCGCGCGGGTCTGCCACGCGCCGCTGGGCGGGGCGGTGAGCGCGGTGACGGTTTTCCGCACCAGGGTCTGGGCTTCGGCGAGCGTGCGCGCCGGAAACCGGCCAATCGGCAGATTGGGCAGCAGATCCTGGAGTGGATCAGCCGCGTCCAGGCGGGTGTAACAGGTATCGCAGGCGATCTCGCCGCGGATCGGGTCGGCCGCAACCAGATACGGGGGGATCAGGGTGGGGTCAGTGGCACCGGGCTCCACCCGCATCCGGACCGTGCCCGCACCAACCAGCAAGATCGCGCGGGGAGCCGGCTGCCACTGCGTGACGGCGGTCCGAATCAGGCTCCGAATCGCCTCAGGAGTGCGATCGCCCCAGGACCAGGCATCATAGGCCGTCTGCACGTCGACCACGCCGACCGTGTCGCCGCGCTGCCGGTGTGCCGCAATCAGCGGATCGAGGGCCGGGCGCAGCGACGCGTGCGTAATGATGAGAAAGGTCGCGCCAGGCTGACCGGGCGCGGGTCCGAAGGTCGGATCGAACCCGGGACCACGCTCGACGCGCGGCGTGGTGGGTGTCGCGGGATAGGCCGGGCGCACGTCCGGCAGCGCCACCCAGTCCAGCAGCACCCGATCTGCCTGGCTACCTGCTAGCGTGACGTCAAGCTGGAGGACACCCGGCAGGACCGTGAACGGGAGGAGTACGCTGCCAAGATACGGCGCGGTGCCGCTCCAACGCAGCGGGTCGAGCGCGCGACCATTTGCGGCCAGGGTCAGCGTATGGGGCTGCGGCGTCGTGCCGACGACGGCCAGCTGCAGGCGCGTGCCAGCCGGCGCGGAGACGGGGAGGGACAGGTCGATCCTGGTCCGATCCCGTTCCGGGACGCTGACCAACTCCCGCCCATACCAGCGGTCGCCGTTCAGCGATGGCCAGCGCGTCTGGTACAGCGCATCCTCTTCCCAGCGGATGGGATCGCCCGGCGCAAGCTGTGGGGTGCCGCGCAGCCCATCTACCGTGTCCGAGGCCAGCCAATACGTGGCGACGGTGCTCCAGCGGCTGGTTGTGCGTGGGCTGACAAACCGGATCGTATCCGACGGATCGAGCCGCCCATCGGCGACTCCGTTCAGATCGATCGGCACCTCCTGGCCCGTCCGCCACAGCTGAATCGTGCGAGGATTAACCGTGCTGAGATCCCATCCAGCCGCCTGCAGCTGCGCGCCATTAAGCTGCTGGAGGCCCGACTGCAGCACCTGGATACGCAGGGCACCGGCACGGTCGATCAGCGGATTCGACGCGAATCCTGCGTCTGCGATCGCCGATGGCGCGAGGCCGGATGTGGCGAGGATGATGAAAAGAAGAATCCAGAAACTCTGCCGCATCTGCACGCTCCTGCTACCGTCCTGACAGCGCGGCACTGGGGATACCCGTGCCGGCGAGATCACGTCCTGCGAGCAGGCGCCGCCGCTCTTCGACACGCCGGCGCACTTCCTGGACTTGGTCTTCGATCGCGAGCAGCTGCTCGTCGAGCGCGGCGAGCGCGGCGTCATCGGTCAAGAGGACGGCGGGCAGCTGGTACCCTGGGTACCGATCCAAGAAGGTTTGGACGGGCCCTGCCAAGTCCGCGACCGCCGTGGTAAGAATCGGTTCGTTACGATCAAGATCATCAATTGGTTGGAGCAGGGCGCGCACCCGGGCGGCGACCGCGTCGACGTCTCCGCTCTCCAGCTGCGTATTCATTTGCCGTAACAGATCCACGATCGCGCTCCCACCACGCGATGCGTGGTCCAACGCGCGCGCAACGAGATCATCGCCGCTTGTGGTGGCGCGTTGTGCCGCCTCGCTATAGACCACCTGATCGGCGTGCGTTAATGGGAGGGCATGATGGGGGGCGGGTAACGTACCGTTCTGATTGGGTGTGCCGCTTAACGTACTCATGGCGTATCCTGGGTTGTGAACTCGATCTGGTTGGACCGAGCCGTGGCATAGGGTCAATAAAACAAGCTTATCTACCCGCTGCGAGGGTAGCGGAAATAGCGTCCTGCAGTGTTCCGTGGGTGGTAATCCCCCGGAACGACACCCCTAGTGTGACCAGCGTTTCCGCGATATTGGGTCGGATGCCGGTGAGTCTGACCTGGGAACCCAACAGCTGTACCGCTTGCGCGGCCTGCACGAGGGCGTTGGCGACTTGCGTGTCAACGATTGCGACGCCGGTGATGTCAAGGATCACGACGCGTGGCCGCCGCTGACTCACGCCTTCGAGGAGCGTTTCGAGGATCTGCTGAGCGCGATTCGTATCAACTGCGCCGATGAGTGGCATCACGAGAACATCATCGGAAATGGGAATAAGCGGCGTTGACAGCTCCGCCAATGCCGCTTGTTGCTGCTGAATAATTTGCGCTTGTTGCTGCCGAAGCCGTTCTGCTGCCTGCTTTTGATGGGTCACATCATAAAAAAACCAGACCCGGTACGGGTCGCCCCGCCCGTCCCTGCTTGGCTGGGAACACCGGGCGATCACGCGACCATCGTTCAGGACAACTTCATCACGAACGATGGTCGTTGGATCGCTGCTGACTGCGTGCAACTGGTGCTCGAACTGATCGGGATCGACCAGCTGGTCGACGATATGCCGCAGCATGGACGGGCAGTTCCCTGCGAGCGCCGGAGGGATGTTCCAGATCTCTAAAAACCGTTTGTTGCACACCGCCTGGCTGCTTGGATCGACAATCAGGAATCCCCCTTCCATCGCGGCAAGAAACGCCTGAAGGAGACCCGGTCTCCACGGTGTTTCCTCGAAGAGGGAGACGGCTGCGTCTGCAGGAAATAGGGTGGTCATGGTCGGCTCCGTCTGATTGAAACTGGTTGCTCGCGCAGCCCATCACCGCGAAAGCAGGCTAATAGCAAAGCTAGAACGATGTCGTATGAGGACCTGCTGCTGCAGGTCGCGCTCGAATACGCTGCTGGTCGTCTGTGTCCAAGGTGCGCTCAGTGGCAGGATCACACCCGCTCAGCCATGCCTCTTAAGAGGGCCAGGCAGGCGCGGGACTGCTTCAATGCTCCTCGTGGAAGCGTGTCAATGCCGAGATTGGCGCAGGCCGTCGTCAGCGAGCACCACTGGGTTCGCTGGGCATAGCGAGCATACAGATCGGCAATCGACAGCCAGTGGCTGTCCCGATAGGGAACTGCGAGTTGGTCTGCACACCGTCGCAGGTCGCGCTGCGACACCACAATCTGGTAGCCGGCGACCGGACGGTCGGTGAGCACGGTCGTAATGGAGGTCCAGACCTGCGCGAGATGGGGCGCATCCTCCACGTCCGCATCCGTCAGACCATGAAGAGCGGTCGCACGCGCTGAGATCGACGACTGAGGCCGGATCAGTGTGTGAAACAGGATGGAACCGTCACTGGCCAGCGCAGCAAACTCAATCAATTCTCCCCGCGGTCCTGACGTCGTGGTGGCAATCACCACGACGTCCTTCAGATCCAAGATTTGTCGAGCGAGGTCCATTGCCGCTCGGGCAGGATCGCGCTCCCGATCGGCGATGATTTCCGCTTGGTCCAGGAGGCTATCGACGGGGAGGGTTAGCATAATGGCACCCCTGAATCAATCACGATGGTGATGTCGGTACAGGTTGGAATGACCGCTGCTGCACACGCGGTC
The DNA here is from genome assembly GCA_036374795.1 of Herpetosiphonaceae bacterium. NCBI lineage: Bacteria > Bacillati > Chloroflexota > Chloroflexia > Herpetosiphonales > Herpetosiphonaceae > Herpetosiphonaceae bacterium. The sequence goes on along the minus strand of DASUTC010000347.1, from coordinate 95,087 downwards.
AGGGTCTGCAGCAACTGGGGCGTGCTAAGTAGACCGTCCCGTGCCAACACATGTGGCACGGCAATCACCAGCACCTCATCGCTCATATCGACAAGGTGCGTCGATTGAATCCAGGTTGCATAGTCGCTCGGAGATACCGCGTCCCGAACGCGCATGAGTACATCCCCCCAGAGCCGTGCCCATTCAGACTCGGGCTGAGCATCAGGGATCTGTGCCAGATCGTGCGCAGGTGGGATGCTCACGGGCTGTCCGGGCCGGGGTGGAAGTTGCGGATGCTCATGCGGCCAATAGCCAGAGAGAATACCCCACCGTAGCCAACCAGGTCGCGTTTTGATACCCGACGCTCGATGATCAGCCTCCATGATCCAGGCTCGGATGTACTCCTCCGTGATGTCGTCCGACAGCGCGACACCAGCCAGCCCTTCGGCAGTGAGTAACGCATACCGTGGATCAACCACAACTGGATGCCGCAACTCCTGACTTGATCCAGGTGATAGGATCTGTTCGGCCGCCGCGCGCTGGTTATTGGCGATAGCTCTCCGCAGATATTGGGGCGTAAGTTTCGCTGGCGACTGGGCATGTTGGCAGCGACTCAAGACCTCCCAGCATTCGTCCGGGTTGCGTTCATAGAGGGAACGCAGAACCATATAGTCGGCGTGCCCAACGTCTCGAAGCCGATCAGTGAGGCCAACCGTTCGGTAGGTCCAGAGAAACGATTCCCACGTTGGCGCAACGTGTGGTCGTGCCGGTAGCAAGAGCAATCCTTGCTGAACAGCGCGTTGGAATGTATCGAGCTTGAGGGCCTCCCCGAAGGTACGAGGACGAAGCTCGACCGGGAGCGTCATAACCAGGCGGAGGGCGGCCAGCGCGACACCTGATGGAATGTTGCGCTGCGAAAATTGCCTCTCTGCGGCTTTTTTCTCTCCAGCCGAATGCGGGTAGCGACCCAAGGTACCGTTGAGAATTTGATTAACAGTCGCCCAAAACACCGTATCGAGCTTTGTCGTATGGAGTTCCTCTTGGCGGATGTGGGGCTGAATGTTGAGCGTGCTGTCGCCAGGTGATGTCGCTCCAGAAAAGGAGTCTCTGGAGTCTCTCTTGTTAACAGACAGACTCGTTAACGTTAATTGATCGCGCGCCAGCGACTCCGAGTCGCTATGATCTGATAGCGGATTGATCGTATTGCTATGCGATCCGCGAAGAAGAGTCGCTGAAGCTATGGAAGTGACTTCAACAGCTTCGCGACAATCTAGCGACTCGTCAGCGACACAAGCTATGGAAGTCACTTGATGAGCTTGTGTCGCTGGAATCTGATACGGAACTGATACACGGGACGTGTCAACTGCTGGGCGGGTGGGATGAGCGCCGTGGGGTCCGCGTCGCTGCGCAGCTTGCAGCATGTCGGCCATCGCCTGGTTCTCGTGGGCTAACCGCGCCGCTTTCTGCAGCGCGTACTCCACCCAGCGCCGTGCTTGCTCACGATAGGGACGAATAGCACCAGCTGTGTGCAGTGAGCTGTAGATCGCTTCCCAACGGGGATCGTTGATTAAGGCAGGCAGGAGATGCGGCCAGGCACCAAGTTCCCAGAAGAGATCCCCAGGTTCTCCTTCCTGGAGAAAACCTCCTTGCTTCAGCGCCTGGATTGCCGACTGAGCCTTCTGATCATCAGCGTGACCGGACGATGAATCAAGGCCAATCACCAACGCATCGAGAACGTGACTGAGCATGGCCCAATTAAGGACAGGTTGATCGAGACGACCAATCGTGTAGTAGGCGACTCGCGTTCTCTGGGGATGCGCTGGATCGGAGCTTTGGCCGTAGTCCACGACAACATCTGCCAATCCCGTGACGCGCAGGAGATATTCCGGCCCTTGGATCGCCCACGCTGAGCGTTTCCCCAGCTTTCGCTGCATCTGTTGCTTTGTCGGCCCCTCCGGCTTCACCAGTAACGGGAACATGGCCCGCTGCTGCTCATAGGTATCGCGGAGGTAGGCATACATCGCCACGCCTAGCGGCGTTAATACGAACGGCCAGTCATAGCTGATCGCTCGCCATTCGGCAGAAACCCCGATGTCCCCAGAACGGTACAAGCCAGGAGAAGGAGGCATTACCGCGACTCCTTCCGTGATTGGTTCCTGGGCTGCTGATCATGCTCCGCCCGGCAAGAGAGTACATACAAATACGACATGGAGGATCTCCTCTTGCATTCCCTCCATTGACAGCCCTGGATCGGATTGTTATCATCATGTTGCAGCAACATGATAAGGCCATCATTGGGGGGCAACGGCTCTGTTCTCGCACAGAGCCATTGCTCTATTTTTTACTTGTTAGGCATCCCTGATATTGGGCGAGCTACCAGGGACTTGAAACGCAGCAATAACAGTCTCTATTAAGTCAGGATACGGTCCTTTCACCTCCCCCTCAAAGTTCCAGCGAAAACCCCAATGGTCTGAGCCAGACGGAACGAGGAAGAGTCCAAGACGATTAAGCGCACAAACCAAGTCGTTCAAGCGGGCAGCCGTTTGGGCAAAGGCTTCTTCCAGAACACGTGCTAGCTCCACCTCCATTCGACCCAGGTGGATTGTGGTGTTCAGCTCATCGACGATGCGGAGAACCCTAGCGCAATCATCAAGAGCAGGAGCCGTGACGTTCGCCACATTGCTGCGAAGGCGCGCAACGGCCATTGCATCAGCGACCCGAGTATTAAAAACGTCGTCGTCAGGACCAGCTCGATCCTCAAGCACAACGACCCGGGTCGTTGAATCGGTAGGGTCGTCAACCCTGAGACGCGCGAGTGAGTCAACAATCTGGGCTCCCATGTACTCCCCGTTTCTATATCCTGGCGCGAAGTGCCTGTATGCTGAACAATTCGTGTTGCAATTGTTCATAATTGCCAAGCATGTGGGCGGTTTCTAACACCCACCATACCGGAACAGAATCAGGGGGGAACATCGAGGACGATGTTGCATCTTCCTACAATGCGACTAGGTTAAATCGAAAGGGAGTATCAATGATGGCGCAGATCAAAGAGGAAGAAGATGACATCGCATCTTCAGTAGCTCGGCATCAGTGTAGCAATCAGCACGTCTAGCGAGTATGTCCCGTGTGCTAAGAATAGGAAACGTCTCTATCTACCTTGATACGGCATATCAAAGTAGATAAAAGTCAATATCGTTATGCTACAATGAATCCGCCACCTCTGTTGATTCTTATGCCAGCGGGGGGTGGTGGTGCGCGATTCGCTCCCTAAAACAAATCACGCACCACTGAGCGCCTGCGTTGGTTAAGATCCTATTTATGCGGTAGGAACCATCGCAGGCGCTCGTCTTATATCTGTCAACGGTGGATCAGGCCACTTCTTGTGGCCTGACAGCTCCGGCCAGTGTTCCACCGCCAACTCAAGCATAAACACAATTTGTTTCGTTGGAGATCGACGATCTTGCCGGGCAAGGCGCTCGATCTGTTGGAACTCCTCTTGGCTAAAGTTTAGGCGAACCGGCACTGACTCGATGGCGACTGGAGCAGGTAGCGGCGTTATGACGGCCTGAACCGCCAACTTCCTCCACTGTGCAGCCGCCTTCGACAGCATGGCAACCATCTGTTCGGGAACAGAGCTACGATGGTCATCCCGGCCAATAGCAGCTACGCGATCGTAGAGTTGCCGATCAACCGTCAATTGAAACTCTCTCCGCATACTGTCTGCCCTCGTTAACTGTCTAATCTGTAATCCAGGGCAATCGTGCTGTATTTTACAGTAAGTTCGCTGTAAAATACAGCACATTATATACCAGTGGCGCATGCCACAGTAGTCTAACAGTGCATTCGCCTGATACAGTCTATAAAAGTCCCCTTTTTGTCCCCTATTTAGCTGGAGGATTGTTGCAGGGGACAGGTATAGCGTATCGTGGAGCGTAAGCTCCGTTCAGTCCGAACGGTGCTACGTGCTTACATCTGAGCGGCGATCCATTTACTAATCAATTCTGGCAAGTGCTCGTTGACGCGGTAGAGGTAGCTCTTGGCGTATCCTCGATCAATCAGGATGTGGATCACTCGATTAGTTGGATAGCCCTCCAAATACAGCGCGATCATTCGGCCAGCAGGAGTTTCTCGTGCCATCAGCGCGTATCTTTCGAGTAATTCCCTAGCAAGCTGGGAACCTCCCATCGATCGCACAAGCACGGCTTGCTTGTGCGGATCTAGAGCAAATGCCGCCGTCCGGGGCGGGGAGTACGAGGTCACGGCACATAGGATCTGGAAAATAGCCTCGGCTGTCCAAACCGTTGGAGGGCGATTTTCCCGCAAGCTGCTTAGGACTTTTTCCATAAAGCCGCGTAGGAGTTGGATGCCGTGCGCACGAACTGGATCAACGGTTGGAGTCGTATAGTGCATCGTAAGATCGTAAATCTGGGATGCCTGATCAATACGGAGCGGTTTTGAAAGCACGAGGGTACACCCAGCACTTAACGCCTCGTTGCGTCGTTCATCCGTCATGTCACTCGTAATCGCAATGATTGGTGCTGGACGAATCAATCCGTCCAGCATCCGACCGGCAAGAACAGCCGCAAGTGCAGATCCTTCGATCCGCGAAAGTATCAGGTCGCGGAGCTTAAGATCTGTGACGATGCCGACAGGTTGCGTGTTCGTTGTGGCAAGCATCGCCATTGCCAGGTCCTCGCCTTCCACAACCGACGAGGCGAGGGAGACTCGACAGCCAACTGACCGAAGAATTAGCGTTTGAACTGTAGCGTCCATCGGATCGTCTTCAATCAGCAAAAGATCTAGAGTTCCGTCTATCATGCGGTAGGCTCCCTATGCTTAGACTATAGTATAGTGGGCCGGGACAAAGCGAGGAACTAAGTGAACGCTCGTATTCAGCATCCTGTGGATATGCGGGAACGTTTGTGGTTACTACGCACGGCGGCCTTGATGCTCGGCATCGCATCAATAATCGCGCTGCCAATCGTGTTATTAAATCCACTCATGACTCGTCTTAACCTGGTGAATTGCTGCATCCTCATGATTTTTTCGATCGTTGCCTTTACCGCTCGCAATCAAAAGTCGCTCCTGATAGGAGGGTATGGTCTTGCAGGGGCTTTAATTTATTGCATCTCGACACTCCCAGGCCCCGATCTGATGGATTCCCCGCTCGGCACCACGTATATCATCGCCATTGCAATTGGCGGTATTACGGGCGGCGCGCGAGGTATCTGGATTTTGTTAGGTACTGCGGTCGTGCTGTTTGTGTCACTTGGGATCGCCTATAGTATGTGGACAATCAACTCGTCCACGGCGCTGTTCACCATAGTGATGACGGGGCTGATCGTCGGTATCATTATGCATTCTCTGGAACGTGCCTTGAAAGACGCAAACCGGCTTGTTGATACCGAGCAACAACTACAAATAGAGCGCAATTTTCGTATGCTGATCCGGAGCCTTCAACATGAACTGCAGGCTCAGGCGAACGGGGTCCGTGGCTTGGTCGCCCTCGCTCGGGGTGTCGCCGACGGCTCCGTGAATTTAACGGAATCCTGGGATGGCGTCGTCCTTGGAGGACTCGAAGGCCGAGCGCAACGTCTGGATACGATGATGCAGCATCTGCTAGTTATTGCGCAAGGTAAGTTGCCTGAAGAATTCCAACTTGTTTCACTGCGTGGATTGATTTCTGATCTTGTGAAGGAAAGCAGCGTTTGGCAATATCAAATACCCGTTACGATTCGTGACGAAATCGCTGAAGACGCAGTCATTCGCTGCATACCTGCATATTTGCTCATGGCACTCGACACCGTTGTACGTAATGCGATAGAAGCCGGCAGTCGTAGTGGCAAAGCAAGGGTCGATATATCAATCTCGACCTCCGTAGACGGTCATTCTGTGCTGCTCTGCATCCAGGACGACGGCCCCGGATTTCCGCCCGCCGTTATTCGTCAAATTAATAGTGCTGAACGTGGGGATCTCAGCATGCTTGTGCCAAGTGCCAAAGGGATAGGTGGGCTGGGTCTGAACCTGCTTCGAGCAATCGTACTTTGGCATCATGGCTCGGTTAAAATTGGTAATAATGGGGGTAGTAATAAAGGGGGCGCATGGGTTAATATATTCTTACCATTACCATAGGAAGTACCTGATGTAATGGCGAGATAAACCCATGCTATAAAGCGAGGCCGATCGTGGACACCCCCCTTGTACGGCTGTTATCTGCTCTTACGCAGCTTGGACAGGATGGGGCTATAACCCCATCCATCTATGACACTGCCCAGTGTATTCGTTTTGCCACCTGGCACAATGTCAAGCCCGCAATCTCCTGGCTCCTTGATCAACAGTATGCCGATGGTGGATGGGGAGACCCGCATGAACCGCTCCATCGAATCATCCCGACGCTCTCTGCTATCTTAGCCCTCCAGATAATCAATCCGCACACCCCCGAAATCGCCGCTGCGCTCAAGCTCCTTCAAGAGATCGATCAGCTCTGGCCACGGGAGCTTCCGCCTGATCTTTCGGTTGCAGCCGAGATCATCATTCCGAATCTGGTCGCCGAAGCGCGGGTAGCCCACCTGGACGTTCCCCCGTTTGCCGATCAGGCATTAATGGAGTTTAGTCGGCGGCGAATGGAGAGGCTCAAACAGCAAGCGATCGCCGCAGGTTCGCCTGCGTTGCACTCCTGGGAAATATGGGGTGCAGATGCCGATGAGAACCTGCTGGATGGAGCAGGCAGCATTGGTCACAGTCCCTCAGCGACCGCTTTGTGGCTGCACCGAGCGCAGCATCCCTCATTTGAGCGAGCACGAACCCGAGCCTTGAGATATATACACCAGTCGGCAGCAGCGACTGGTGTGCATATTTATGGGGTTGTCCCAACCGTATGGCCTATCTCTCGGTTTGAACAAACGTTTAGCCTCTACGGTCTCGCGACGCTCGGCTTGCTTCAGCAGCCGGAAATACAGTTGTTCATCGCACCGATTGTCGACGACCTCCTGCAACGACTCCGTACTGCGGGGGGTACTGGTATGAGTGATGCCTTTCAGACCGACGGCGATACGACCGCGGCCGCGGTAGCAATTGTGCGAGCGGCCGGTCGGCAAGGTCCACAAGCCATAGAGATATTTCAGCCGTTTATGTCGAGTGGGTTCACTGCTTATCCAGGGGAGATGCATGGCTCCATTTCGGTGCAAGGTCGTATGCTGCAGCAATTAGCGATTGATGGCTATAACATAGATGTTGAGGTTGGACGGTTGTGTACCCGTCAGCTTCCAGATGGCACCTGGCCGCGCGATAAGTGGAATGTCAGCTGGCTGTATAGTGCCTGGCATGCGATGTTACCCCTGTCCCTCGCACCTCCATCGGAAGCGGTAGAGCAGGCACTCGACTCGACGATGCATGCGCTGCGGAGGCAGCAACACCCCGATGGCGGGTGGGGACCAACATCATCTCAACTACCAGATACCACTTTTGCCATGCTGGCATTATTAGTGCTTCAACCGCGGTTCGATGCTGTGATCCAACCAATGCTTGCCCCAGCTCATCACTGGTTGGATCAACACATTGATGATCCGGTGCCTGATACATGGATCGGAAAACAATTGTATTCGCCCATTTTGGTTGATCGTATCCTGTCCTTAACCGCACTGGTAGCCAGTCGTGCTGTCCTGGGAGCCGAATGACAGATCCACCTGACCTAAAAACCTTTCTGGCCGCCGATCAGGCGACGGTAGCTGCAATCGCACCGCGTACCGTCATTTATATGCCAGGCGGCACACGTCGGGCAGCGGCGCTAGCAGGAATAAGACCCGAAAGCGACGACTATGTTCAGTGGAGTCGCCGCCAATTAATTCAGGCAGTTGAGCAGCTATTCCAGCATGGCATCCAACATGTCTTCACAGCGGCGATTGTCCCAACCAATTGGGCAGAGAATCGCGCGCACCAAGAGATGTTGGCAACATATGCCCACTCCGTGATTGCTGGCGAATCAGCAATGGCCGACTACCGCCAGCTCGGCTGGCGGGTCCGGTTATTGGGCGGTGCTGAGCTTCCTTCCTTGGTCGATACAAATCATTTTCTTCGGGACCGTACAACACAGGACACCCACCATACGCTGTGGTGGATGGTCATGCTTGACGAGGACGCACCCTTTCGCTGGATGTTTGATGCGGTTCTCCGGAGTCAACGTCAAACGCGAGAGGCTGTCATCCAGGAACTCTATGGCGAATCTGTACCGTTAGCGAATCTGTATATTGCTTCGGGCAAGCCTGCGATAACTCCAGCACTGGTCCCACCATTACTGATAGGGGATCTGCAGTGTTACTGGATTCAACGACCTGGCTATTATCTGCCACCGCATCTTCTTCGACGCATTCTCTACGATGCCGCTTATACGCGGAAGACATGGCGTAAAGATAAACAAGGACGTGCCGAAACGGCGATTATGCACCGGGATACGTGGATGCAGGATGTCGTAATAGGCTTAGGCCGTCGCCTGGGCGAGCATTGGTATCCAGCAAGCCATGAGGAAAACGAATAATGACCACACAGTTACCGGGTCCGACTGGATTACCGGGCATTGGCAGCCTCCTTGCGTTTCAACGTCATCCAATCTCGTTCCTCGTCGATCTCGAACATCGCTTTGGCTCACCATGCCAGTTTCGCCTTGGATCGACGCCCGTGGTGTTTGCTGGTGATACTGCCAGCATTCGGACCATTTTGGTGGATCAAGCCAGAATATTCCGACAAGTCTATGGCCCATTAAAACAAGTGATCGGGACAAGCCTGATCACGGTGGACGGCGAAGCACATGGTCAGCAGCGGCGACTGTTACAACCCTTCTTTAGCCGACGGCAGGTGGCGAAATATACGGAGTTGATGCAGCGTGCAACCCACGAAATGATGCAGGACTGGCACAGTGGCCAGCAAATAGAGATCAGTCGAGCGACACATCACCTTGCTCTATACATTATCGGACGCGTTCTGTTTGGCGACATTGATCTGCGTGATCGGCAGCTAGCGCTGAGTCAAGGGCTTGATGGCATTTTCAGCTACATCGCTAATCTAATCGGGGTCCATGCGATCAAGAACCTACCACTCAGGGTGCCGGGTACTCCATACCACCGGCTACAACAAGCTATTCCAACGATTCATCGTGCTGTCGATGAACGGATCGAGTTTCAGCAACGGGCAACGCCAAGCGGCATAGATATGCTGACCCAACTCACACAGGTACTTGATGATCAGAATCAGTCCTTAAGCACGCGTGCTATTCGCGATCAGCTTCTCGGACTCTTGTTAGCCGGCCACGAGACAATTGCTACGGTCCTGACATGGACGCTCTTCCTATTGGCCCGCCATCCGTCGATTCAAGAGGCGCTGCGGAACCAGATCCAGGATGTTGCGGGAACGCAACCGCCCGATCACGATGTCCTCGACCGAATTCCGCTGCTGCAGCATGTTATTAAGGAGTCGCTGCGCCTCTACCCACCAGCGTGGCACATTGCGAAAAGGACATCTGAGACCTTCAGGATCGGAGACTATTTGCTGAATGTTGCTCAGACGAAGATTCTCGTTATGTTGAGCCCATACGTAACACATCGCCTGCCAACCTACTGGACCGAACCTACACGGTTTGATCCCGAACGGTTTTCGCGCGGTGAGCCGTCTCAACCCCTCGCATACTTTCCGTTCGGAGCGGGTGAGCGAATGTGTATCGGAATGACGTTTGCGCTCCTCGAAGTGAGACTGGTTTTAGCGATGCTGCTGCAAAAGTTCCGTTTTCAACTCGTATCGAACCCGTCGTTGGCAATAGCCTACTCGCCGACTCTACACCTTCGACAATTGAAGCTTGTGTTAGAGGCGTAAATCCCGTCGCACATGTATGTCGTCCTTATATTCTGGATTTTCAGGGTCAGGCCACCACACAGGGTTGCTGCCAAAAGCGTTACAAGCCGATCGAGTATGACTTCGGCACGTAGCGGCAAATTACAACCGTACCGGTAGTTCACGCCCTAGCCGAGTACCGCATATCGGCTTGACGGCGTGCCGCTCCATTGCGAAAATACCCCTATGAGCGAACACCCACAACCAACTACCCGCCAGCTCGTCGCGCAGATCGCCGAGGTGCTGGGCGAGACCGCACCACAGGCTGTGGGCCAGATCTGGCGCATCATCCGAATCCTGGGCGCGGACGTCACTCAGGAGTTGCTGCGCGAGACGCAGGCGATTGAAGCCGCAGGCGGGCTGTTCCTGGAACGGGAGAACCGGCGGCGCACGACCGGCGGCGTCTTCTTCCACCTGGCCCGCAACCGGATGACCAAGCAGCAGCGCGGCAAGGTCTTTGGCGGTCCGCAGCAGAGTAAGCAGGCAGCCCCGCCGCCGTTCCAGGCCGAGGAGCTGCCGGACGTCTTGCAATCCCTCTCGCAGCAGTACGGAAAGGCAGCAACCGTGAAAGTGACCGTGATCGGCCGTCCCTCGCAGGTCGTCGAGCGGGGCGACGTGGTAATCTTCGGCCTGCTCAATGACAAACAGCCTGCACTCCCGAAAGGACTGCCCGCGCCGCCGAAGGAGACCAACTATCTCGTGCTGGTGGCAAAGAAGCAGTGGAACAAAGTCGCCGGGGTGGTGAAGGATGCCGAGGACGTGCTGATCATCGAGGGCTACCCCGCCTACGAGCCGCGCCATGCTGGAATCACCGTATACGCTTTGAACGTGACCACAAAGAAGCAGCAGCAGGCCAAGCGCGAAGCACAGCGTACCGAGGCGGCAGGATAATTCTTTAATCATGTACGTTTAGGGTGCCTGGGAATAAGCAATGGAGCTTGCATTAAGGCTCGCAACCTTTATTGCTTGCCATACTCCTGTAGAGCTTGCACTAAAGCTAGCAAGCTTTAGTGCTTATCATACTCCTGTAGAGCTTGCATTAAGACTAGCAAGCTTTAGTGCTTATCATACTCCTATAAAGCTTGCTAGCAAACGTGTCACTATGCTTGCATTCATTCAGACTTGCATATAGACTAGCTGGTATGCCTATCATCGCATTCGCTAATCAAAAAGGCGGCGTTGGCAAAACCACGTCCGTCTTGAACGCTGGCTGGTCGCTGGCGCAACAGCACCGCCGGGTGCTGCTCGTCGATCTCGATCCCCAAGCGAGTCTCACGTCCATGCTGGGCCTCGATGCGTTCGAGGCGAACCTGGCGCATGTCCTCGGAATTACCGAGCGGGGGACGACAGAGATTGCCGCCATCATTCGCCCCATCGGGCAGCGTCTCGATCTGGTGCCGGGCGACATCCTGTTAAGCCGGACGGAGTTGGGTCTGGTCGTCCGCGCATCGCGTGAACACCAGCTCGCCCGTGTGCTGGCACCCCTTCGGGATCGGTATGACCTCATCCTGATTGATGCCCCGCCGTCGCTGGGCATGCTGACGATCAATGCGCTGGTGGCTGCGCAGTGGGTGCTTGTTCCAACGCTGCTCGATGCGCTGGCTCTGCGTGGGCTTGGGTTGTTTGTCGAGACCTTGGCGGAGGTGCAAGCGGAGTACACGCAGGCGGCCCAGATGTTAGGGGTCCTGCCGACACTCGCCGACCTTCGGACCGTCCATGCTCGCGATGTTCTCACGGCGCTCCGCAATCGCCCGGATCTCCGCTTGTTTGACACAATCATTCCCCGCTCCATCCGGTTTTCCGAGGCGGCACTTGCTCAGCAGCCCATTGCGCAATACGATCCGACGAATACCGGCGCAGCGGCCTACGCTGCCTTGGCAGAGGAGATCCTTGCTCGTGCGTAAACGTCCTAGTATGTCAGATGTCGCGAATGTGGTCGGTCAAATTGGTCGATCAACCAATGAGGCTCGCTCAACATCTGCACCAGTCCCTCCCGAAGCAACGGAGGAAGGTGCAGTGACTGCGGAACGTGCGGTACTGGAGCAGGGGCCCTATTGGAAGAAGGCAACCGCGACCTATCGAAGTACCCAACTTGACCAGCTCGACACCATGCTCGCTCGCTGGAACGCGGAGAAGCGAGTCAAGATGAGCGCGGCAGAAGTGCTACGTCTGGCCCTCGATACCATGCTCACACGGATGGAGGAAGATCCAGATCAGGTGATCCTCAATCTCTACGAGCAGGAGCAACGCGAGTTAGAACAAGCGGAGACGCGTAAGTTTGGTCGTAGTCAGGGCGCGCAGGCGTACCTTAAGCGTAAAGGTTTGCTATAATGCTTGCAAGCAAGCAGTATGGTATGCTGTAATGCTTGCAAGCAAGCAGTATGGTATGCTGTAATGCTTGCTCCCTTGCTTGCTGTACCGCTCATCGTGGGTTGCGTGAGGGTCTGGGGCAGTTGGAGACGACGCACCTCCTCTGGAAGATTCAGGTTGTCGCGGGGACGGCGGGTGATCGGCAGCCTGTGCTGGTCGAGTAAGTGATCGGGTGCGTGTGAAGATATGCCGTCCTCAGCATGGCTGCTCCGTGGACGCGGGTGGTAGACAGGCTGGAAGAACGGCGTTCGCGACCCTAGCAGCCGTCGGGTTAGCGTCCTGGTGGGGCGCGCAGCAACGCCTCGATCTGCTGCTCGACCCACGCCTGCGCTGCGGTTAGCGTCGGATAGTCAACCACCGACTGATACACCTGATTCGGCGCTTCGACCCGCGCCGTCCACGCCTGGTCGTCGTCGGTTCGTTCGACCACGCCGCGATACGCACCGAGGTTGTAGCTCACGCGGCTCCCCGTCGTCCGTTCCCACGGCATCAGCCTCTCCTCTCGTTTGTTTGCGCGTGCCGCACGCTGCGAAGCAACCACATCGGGGAGTCGGGACTCCCCCTGGGGTGATCCAGGAGATTCAGGTTCACTGTCGGCTCCGCCGTCGCTACAGACCGCCGATCTCAATCTGCACCTGCACCGGGTACCCCCTGACGGTCGCAAGCGCCTGCGCAATCGGCTCCTGATAGCAGCGCGTCAGCTGCTCCCGCGCAAAGATATTCGGCACGCCCACGATCGCCTGCGCGCCGTCCAGGGCCAGCAGTGTTGCATCCGTGAACCAGGTGGCGATCTCACTCGCAGGAAGGTCCTGCCGTAAGCGTCCGAGGACCTGCCGCCAGGTGTGCTGCACGTCCGGATTCGATGCCTCGGCCTGCGGGACTTCGCTTGATTCAGGTGCGGTGGCATCCACCATGAATGGGCGCTGGCCACCCATGATCAGGGGTGCAAGGGCGCCGGAAATATACGTCAGCGGATCACGTGCGCCCGTTCCCGTGGGTGCTGGTCGTCGTTTCCGATCTGATCCTTGGGGCCGTCGCTCGTTCTGGCCTGCGAGCAGCATCGCCCCGAAGCCGCGCACCGCGAGCGCCGCAAACAGTCGTGCCCGGTCGCGGACGTTGGGCTGGTGATCCAGGTAGCGACTGACCGCGCGCAGCTCCTCGGCGGGTGTCTGGTGGAGCTGTGGGGCCAGGTAGAAGGTGGTCACGCCTTCCCGCTCCAGCAGCAGGCGGATCTCCGGCGTACCCCGACCCTGATTCTGCGGAGATCCCCGACCACCACCAGGGTTTAAGTGTGAACGCTTAATGGGATCACGGGGCAGATCTGCGCCGAACGTGGGGGCAGATCTGCGCCAAAGAGAAACGGCCGCGGGGGCCGTGCCCTGATCCGACTGGCTGTCAATTGGTGCGGCCTCAGCGACCTGGGTGGCGCGGATCGCGTCCTGGGTCTCCCGCAGCTCGATCACGGCGGTGGTGGGCGCGGACGCGGCAGGGTCGGCGTCGATCACCACACTGCTGCGGTCGTAGGCGGTGATATACGTCCGTGAACTGGTGGCGAACTGGCGCTGCCGCCGGATCAGGTTCGCCCGGACCAGCTTGGCGATCCAGCGTTTGATCGTCGAGGCATCCACGCGGAAGGTCTCGGCCAGGGTGTCCTCGCCGATCCAGGTGTACTGGTTGGCACCAACACGCTCCACGAGATGCTCATAGAACAGGTAGAGATCGCCGGAGATGCGGCGCTCGCGCACGGCCAGGCGACCCTCGGACAAGGCGTGCTGCCGGCGTGCACAAAACGCCTCAAAGGTTTCGTGGGGATCGTAGCGGATGTCCGGCAAGAAGATTCTAGCGGTCGACATGGTTCCCTCCCCACACGGTGATGGGCGATCGAAGGGGGTGGGCCGGGATGAATTGAAGAGCAAGCGTGCCGCTCCAGAAGCAGGCTCGCCGCCTAGCGCCTGGCGCTGGAGACGGGTGGACCCCCGGGTGCTTGTCGTCCTGTCGGATGGGGTGAGCGAACATCAGGGTGCGCGGATGCAGATTCCGGACTGTTTTCCAGGTACAACCCAACGGCCGCTGCATCTGCCAGGATGCACGGTGCTTTTTGCGCACAACAACCTCCTACCCCGTTGCCTGGGCTGCGAACGTATTGACATGCCATCCGCACACTTGCTATACTGAGGGTGAGCGTACCCGTACACACGTGTGTCGGATGTCGTCAGCCTCGATCCAGGCTGGCGGCATTTCGTTTAATCTCTATTCAGATGGGATCAATCTCACGTATTAGGTCATCAGCTTCATCCTGCGTTCCCGTGGCGTAGAAGCTCAACTTAATGCGTCAGTGCATCAGAGAGCATCTAGGATGACGACCTTAAGCTTCTGCCCGTATCTCCCTTTCAGCATAAATAATTTACGAAGGTCGATCAATAGGGTATTACGCGAGAATCATGCGAGATTCTGCGTATTGCGCAGCGAAACGGCGAATCTCGCAGGAAATTTCTGAATCACGCACCGAAATTCGAGAATCGCGCGAAAAACCGCCAATTTCGTCGCTCGATTCTGGTGTATCGAGTCCTCAGGGCCAACCACCTCCCTAGCCGCTCAAGGAAGTCACGCAAAACGACAGAATCGCGCTGCGCGATTGTGCTATGGCGTTGCGTAATACCAAAATTCGGCCCCCAAACAGAGAATCGCGCAATGATTTCCAATACGTGAGACCCTCAAGCGCGCCATGCGCTTGAGGGTCTGATCGTGAGAGCACTCATGAGACCGATGCGTGATCTACGACGCACTGTGCCGAAACTCAGGTTGCAGCGTATAGGTGGTTGCGCGCGCCCGCCCCTGCTGAACGACGACCCCCTCCTCGACGAGGAGTTGCAGATCGCTCTGGACGGTGCGCATGCTCTTTGCGTTCGCTGCATCAAGCCTCGCCAGTTCCTCGGTGATTTGGGCCGCTTTCAGCGGCTCCCGTTCCCGTAAGAGGGATACGATTTGTTGCTGGGTCGCTGTGAGCGTAGGCGTAAAATCGTGCCCCTCAAGCGAGATGATAAAGCTATTCGTCGTTTCGCGCATGGCTGGCGCCGGCAGCCCTTGCTCGGAGCATTCCTCGAAGACCGTATTGAGTCCTTGGCCCATTTTCTCAACGTAGTTCCGCTGAAACAGCAACCGCAACAAGCTGCTATTCCGGGCGAACTGGTGGTCGAGGATCGTCTCGATCGTCACGGTGGGGGGCAACAGACCGGGACTACTCCATTCAATGCTGTTGCGCAGCATCGTGACGCGAATCGAGGACTCGGAAATACTGTAGTCACGGTGCGCAATGGCATTCACCGTCAGCTCGCGCAGCGCCAACACCGGATACTGCGTCTTTTCGATCTGTTGGGCGCTTGTTTCTGCGCGCATAATCCGATGGCGCATATGGTCGATCATGTACTCGACGACGTTATCGATCTGCTTGGGGAGGTTCCCGCTATACTCGCGGAGATGTTGGACATCTCCTGAATTGATGCGGTTCCCCCGGTAATGGGCGAGTGAAATCGTCGCGTGCGGCAGAAAGCGTTGCGCGCGCCGCCCAAACATCAGGAGCCCCGCCACGGTTGGGATGGGGCGGGTATCCACCAGCACGACCGAACGGTGTTCCAGCAGAAACTCAATGGGATCATGCGCATCCCCAGTGTATCGCGTGACACGAACCGCATGATCAATATGACTCTCGACCTCATCAAGATCGAGATCATCCAGCGATGCGCCGATCACGGGTGTTTCTTCAAAGCGTAAAGCGCGGAAATCGTGCATACGAGACGGGCACATGCCATCCGGTTAGGAAGACGCCCGGTTCTCCTTTCGTAGCTCGCAGGTGCGTTGTTCCTTGTGCATTGCCAACCCAAGCTGAAGTGCAAGTTTACCAAATTTCTTCCAGGTGACTGGAAGAACGTCCACCGTTAGCATTATACAGCCTAGTTACAATTGCTTGCAAATTGCTTCTCTTTGTAATCATTCTCAGTGATTTTGGTGTGTTTTTCTGCTTGTCAGAAAACAGTTCATCGAATATACTTACAAATCGTATCACTTTGCAAGTATCTGTAAGCAATGGGGGCTTCGGTGGAGACTATCCTACAGCACCTACTCACAGACCAACCGTTTAGGACGGATCGCGGCGTGTTGACAAGTACGATCCATATTGACACGGAGCCAGTTGTCTGTATTGCCGCCGACAACGGCAATACGTTTTTCAAAGGTGCTATCCTCGACTCGCGTGGGCAGCTCAAAACGGTGATCATCCCTACAGCCTACTGTCCGCACATCGACGACAAAGCTGGAACGACCATTGTGCGCTATCGTGTTAAGAGTGGCGATACTGCTGGCGATACGTTTGCGATTGGTCATCCGGCCATTGCTCGTGGCGGTGCGGCACTGATGGTCGGATCAACGGCTGAACGCCTGCCCGATCTACGACAGCGCGAATTTTTGCTCGCGTCGATCATCGAACTGCTGCTGGCCGGTGGTTATACGGCTGGAGCGCATACCCTCCTCTTAGGGTTTGCCATTCCCAACATTGAGGTCGAGCGTGTGTCAGGGCGTGGGATGGGCGCGCGTGAAGACACGCGGACTGCCTTGAAGCACTACCTCAACAAGGCAACGTTTGAGGTAGAACGGATCGATGCCCGTGATGCTCGGTCCACGTGGACCCTTACCATCCAGAGTATTTTGCCACAGGCACAGACACTCGGAACATTTATTGCCTGGAGCCACACGCCGACGGGGAGGCTGGTCACTGATGTCGAGGCCGTGGATGTGCTGGATGGTGGTGGAGGGGATCTGCAACGAGCGCAGATCTTCGTCGATCGTACCGGGCGCACGCCGAGTTTTGCGATGTCGAGTGAGCGACTTGGTGATGGCTCGGTCGTCCTGGCCCAGGCGCTGCGCCGGAAACTCCACGAGCGACATCGCGATATGACGGACATTGCCGCTCATATTGGACTGATGACGGGCAAGGCGACGATCCATGGGAAACCGACGGATATTCGTGCGGAGGTCGCCGATGTCCAGGCGATTCAAGGGCGGGAGCTGCAGGCGAAAATGCTGCCAGTCCTGCGCCAAACCGGGCGGTATGTCGTCGTGAGCGGTGGCCTGGCCGTCCTGCTCCGCGGACCAATCCTCGCAGCTCTGGATGCCTTATCAAAGCGTGAGCCGGACGATGCGTTGGTGATTAACCACGGCCTGGCTCCGATAACCAATGTCGTCGGAACGTTATTTGCGGTGCTCTTTGCCGCTGCGGCACGTCGGCGGTAGGAGGCGACATGCCAGAATCAACGGCGAAGACGGCGGCAAAGACGATCCGGCTGGGCGATGATCTCTTGGAACATATCCAGGCACTGATCGGGCTGTCGCCAGATTTGACCAAAGAAACGGATGTCCTCGTGCGGAGTGTGGAGATCGGACATCTCATTCTGGCAGCCCAGGCTGCCCGACCCTCCATGACACCATATGGCGGGTACGATCCCAAGGATCTCGCGGTATTATTGCGGAACTATCTCCTCCCTGCGTTTGAGTTTCTCGCCCAGCAACAGGCGCTACCGACACTTCTTGTGGGGCATGCTGGGAGCGCGCCGCCCGGACCTTTCCTAGCGAACGATCCGCATCCTTCTCCTACTCCAGCAGACACGAGTGCTGTGCGTGAGTTGAGCAATGTTATCGAACCAGGTGCTGCGACATCCATTGAGGAGAGTACCGGAGGATTTTTAGACTAGGGTTCTGGATTCGGACCTCCCCGGAGAATAAAGGAGATGGCTGAATGCTCTGGGGTCGTCGCTGGAACAAGCGTTATATACGCAGCGAAACCAACAGGGAGGTGCGTTTTCTTTCCTGTTTTGAGGCGTTTTCTCTCCCCAATGAAAACATGCAAAGAAAAAGGGCTAACACACCGTGTTAGCCCTTTCTGATGCCTTAGAAACGATCGAAGGTGTGTTGAAAACACGCCTCGCTTAGGCAGCCAGTTGCACGGAAGTAGTCCCTTCCCCTGGGCCTGTTTCTGTTTCGGAAACACCGTCTCGGGTTGGCAACGGAAGGTCATATGTCGCAAGGATCGGCTTAACAACCTGGGTCCATCGGGTGCTTGTCCACCCGTCATTGCTCCCAGCAACACGCTCGAATACCGCATCCGTGATTTTATGACCGCTTAACTCTTGGAAGCCCAGCCTGGTCTTCAGGTCGTTATAGACCCTGAGAACGGTCTTCACGACGATGGGATGGCTGACGCATTGCTTCAGTGATATTTTATGCGGGCTATCGTCGGCGATTAGATCATAGGGTCGGAGCTGTGGCACCGGCTCTGTGGTATCCTCTGGCCTCGACGTTCCCGCTGGGAGTGCCTGAATGCTCAACAGCCATTGCTGGACTGCTGCGCCGGCGGGCGAGGTCGGATCATTGAGTGCTTGCACGAAATCAGCAGCGGTCATCTTGGTCAGATCAATGGGCGCGGCGCCTTCGACCACCTGTGACGAAGCAGCTAGGACTGGTGCTGGTTGTTCAGTATGCAGCCCAACCTCTGGCGTGGGTCGAGGAAACCGCTCTATTAGGCGCTGGGTCAAGGTGTGTTGGAGATCGTCCGTTATCTCTGGGACGCGACCGAAATGCTCCTGACCATCGAACCGAAGGACGGCGGTTCCTGGCAGGGTATCTGGAATGGCAGATGGATCGTAGAGGCTGTCGCCACCTTGCGCCAGCCCCAGGGCGGCTTCTACGAAATGTCGCCCGCCCTCCACCTTAAAGGCGAGATACGTTGAGTAATTCCCCCTGATGTTGGTGGGGATCACGTTGGCTGGGTGCTGGGTCGTGACGAACACAACTATGCCTGCCGAGAGAGACCGCGACACCAGCGCATGGAGTCGCTCCATCAGGTCTCGCGGCAGATCATGGGCCTCGTCCACCACCACAACCATCGACGGGAGCCGTTGGTCTGGGAACTTCTCATTATATTGCCAGATATTCCGCACGCCTGTCTCGATGAACAGCCGGTTTCGCCGAGCCATCTCTTTGAGTGCAGTGGACAGTCCGTCGGCGAGGTCGCCATCCCCAATGCACGCACCGTCGGTATCTCGTGGCGTGTATAACCTGGCATGGGCCAGCTTCAAAGCAAATCCGAAATCCGCACCCCCTTTGAGGTCGATAATGATGGCTTGAACCTGCTCAGGCGGCAGCATCAGCACGCTTAAGAGTGCGTAGCGGATGAAGTTGCCCTTGCCACGCTGGGACTTGCCCGCGATACTCCAGTGACCGCTGTGAAGGAGGGAGCGGCTGATCCAGGTGAGCTGTGATTCCTGAATTGCCAGGAGGATTGGGAGTGTTCCCTGCGGAAGCATCGCCGTTTGTTGGACTCCAGGAAACGGTACCTGACGCGGGATCGCGGGAATGAGTTGGGTTGTTCGCTCAACGCGCGTGATGTTGGCAGGCGGGCTGGCCGCCCGCTCAGGCTCGCCGATACGTGTTTGAGTTGACGTAATCTCTATCACTCCTGGGTGCCACAGGCCAACAATGCAGAGCGGCTGCGTTCCATCGCCAGACAACACCGCCGGTTGCGGTGAGGCAATCTGCCTGATCCGCTCAAGTGGGAGCGCTACGTTGGGGAACACAACGACCGAGCGGTCAGGAGCGATAATGGCTTCCGTTGCCCGAAACCGCGCCTGGAGTTCCAGAATCCGCCGATCGGGGTCTGGGAGACGCTGGTCGGGTGTTGGTGTCTGGCCGAGCGCCCGCAGCGCCGCTAATGTTTCAGGAGCGGCAAGGAACCGCCAGGGTTGGTGAACAACAGTGCTGGCTGACGGCAGTGCTGGAAGCGCCGGACGAGTTACTTGCGGTGCTGCGGCAGGAGCCTGGTACGGTCGTGGTGTTGGAGCAGGGGATCGGCGATCCTCGACCTCGATCTCAATACCCTCCGGGGTGACGAGCCGTGGGCGACGATGCCGCCATAGGAATATGGCGATGACGCCGACCCCGATACAGAACACGGTGACAGCCAGGAGGATGATCAAGAGCACGATGATTGGGATGCTCGCCCAGGGCGATGGCGGCGCGACCGCCGGCTGTGCAGCCGACAAACTGTCTCCTCCATCCCCGGTACGAGCGATCTGCGATGTTACGCCGACGGCAGGCTCCGCGACCGCGGCAGCATGGCTGGCAGCCGGTTCAATAACCGCGGCTGCCGTGCTGGCGGTCGGCTCGGCGATCGCGACGCTGGTTGGTCCAGGCGCTGGGACAGGATCAGACCTGTTCCAGCCGGGTATCGGGCCGCCGATAAAGACCCAGACACAACCCAGGAAGATGAACCAGCCGATAATTTCTGTTACAACAGGTCGACGCATGGCACTCTGCCTATTGCTCGTTGACGAGTTGGGCTAATAACTCGTCGGTTGATTGCCCTGGTGCAGGATGATCAGCGGTATCCGGTCCTGCCGCCAAGATGTGCTGCTGATAGTTCTGCAACTCCCGTCGCTGGTGCTGGCGCGCGATGCTATTTTCAAGCGCTACATGTTGTTCCTCGTCGCGCCATGCCTCCAAGCGGAGTTTGTTCATCTGCTGCTCATGTGCCACCTGGTGTTGCCAGGCTTCTTCCTGGAGCCTGCGCTGTACGTTGAGTCGCCGCTGGGCAGCACGCGCGTCCACATAGGTATTGCCGATCGTGATCACGGCAACAATGCTCGGCCAAAGGAAACTCAGTGACAGAACTCCAAAGAGCCAAACTGCCATAACGGGAGCGATGGCGGTTACGATCCCCAGAACGACGATTTCTGGCTGTTTCACGATCAGTGGCCCGAGCTGCCGAATGTGGAGTGTTGTCGGTACGAGAGCTGCCGGTGTGTCGTGTGGCGCGGCGGCGGCCTGCGCGGTAGCTCTGTGCGTTGCTGGCTCGGTGGCAGGAGTCGGAACGTATAAATTGGCGTGCAGCACCACATAGGTGGTTAAGATTACTCCAGCCCAGATCCGTCCGTGCCACACGCGATTGAGGAGTGACCCCAGGAGCAAGGCCAGGAGCGGCAGCGCGATGACGGATTCTGGGAGGTCGGAGGGCCAGATCGTCAGCCAGCTCCGACGCCATAACGGCCAGATATAGCTCCTGAATAAGACGAATGAGAGGACCAGGCCGATCGTACTGGTTGCCCAAATGGTCAGCGTCATGCCGACATGACCGTCGACATACTTGTAAATGTCACGAGCGATGCGGATCGGCCAGAGTGGCGGATGGGATGTCGCGCCTGTAGCGGCATCGCCGGTGGGGGGTGCTGGATGGTTGGATGAGCGAGTACCCGCTTGGGTCATACAGCCTCCTGATGTGAGGAGGCGAGAACGGTGCAGTGCGCGGCGGTGTATGTTACAATCGCGATGCACTGGCGCTTGCTCGCCTGTGCCGCCCCCACCTGTGTTTGGTTCCCAAGCCGAACAGGTGGGTTCAGCGTTAATGGTCGTGCGATGTGACCGTTTCACATGTCGGGTTGATGCACGCACGATGACACATACTCCGGCTCGTGCAATGACTCGCGTGCGGTTGTCCTTCCCCTAGCGCTGTTTTATGATCCATTTAAGGACAGTATAGCCTGTGCTGTCAAGATTGCAAGTTGATCAACGTATACGACCGCGCTGGGTGCGGCTGCACCTAAAATCTGTGTCGATAATCTCCAGCTTATTCCCGATCCCAGCGCGTATCTCTTTCTCTGAATTTTGACCGACCTTCTGCTTCGTCTCTCGAATTTAAGATTCGTGCCTCGTTCATCGTTGTTAAGTCCTCGGCGAGCTGTTCGCGTTCAACGACGGCGAGTAGCATAACCCGGCCTCGATGTCTGGATCGGAGCGGCGGGATGTGCTCAGTGCAGCGGCACACGCCGTCACAAATTGACGGCTGGCGGGTGATTGGACGGCCCTGCGTTGCCGTGTGTAGGCCGTGTCATGCACGGCATGGCACGGCCGTGCGGGGAAGGGAGGAAACGCGAGGTCTGATCCTGAGGGGTGGTCGCTCAGGCTGGCTCCCTGGTCCTGGATTGAGGTGACCTACCCTTTGGATCGGCAGGTTGCTAGCGGCCAACGCTGCCAAGCGGCTGCGTTCCATTGCCGGACAAGACCGCCGGTGCCCCTTCGTCACCTGCGGGAGGGGTACGCCACGATCGCGCAGCGCTATACCCACATCCTCTGGGCAAACGCTTGATCGGGACGCATTGATGGCAGCGGTGATGGCATCCTTGCGCAGTGCCGGGAGCGCCGCACGGGGCGGGTAGACCCCACCGGACGCCAGGCACCACGCACGTGCCGGACGGCGCTCCCGGTGGTGGTGCGCTCAGCGATTGCCCACGATCCCCGTCGCCAGCCGCACGCGCCGGTTGCGGCCAGCGCGGCCAGGCCGGTGGACCTCCCCATGCTGCTGACGCTCGTCGATCGCTCCTGCCCGCCGCACCGATCACCGGCAATAGCTCGCTACCAACGTCAGGAGTTCGGGCAAGACAATCGGCTTGGCGAGGGAGCACCCGATCTGCAGGGTGGCGGTCGCTTCGGGCGCGAGACTCCGGGCGGTCAGGACGACGACCGGAATCTGCGCCAAGCGCGGCTCTTGCTGCTGGGCAGTCCGAAAGGCATAGCCGTTCATCACGGGCATCAACAGATCCAGCAGGATCAGGCAGGGGTGGACGGGCGCGGCGTGGAGATAGGCGAGCGCCTCCTGCCCGTGGGCCGTCGCCGCGACCCGATAGCCTTCATCTTCCAGGATCTCGCACAGCACCTGGCGAATCGCAGCATCATCTTCCACAATCAAGATCTCCGCGGTCATCGCGCTCCTCCTGCTCTCGATGGGGCGGTTGGACGCTCCGGCGGTTGGCAGTGATCCGGGGGTCCCAGGTGGCGCATGCCCCCACCGGTTGGCTCCCCACGGCTCCCGGCCAGCGCAGTGGTCCTCGGACCGGGCGGTTCCTGATGGCGCCGTCGGGTCGTCATCGGCCAGACCACGCCCTGGGTGCGCCTGATGGACCATGCGTGCAGGAGCGCCCACGCTGGCCTCCATGCCGCGCCTGGTCCAGACATCCCCGTCTGATGCGGCGCGACCGGCAGCGCATCCCGGCTGGGACTGTCCGCGCAGCCACGCAGGCCAGGTCAGGGTGCTGGTCGAATAAGCTCCGCATTAAAGAATCCTGCCAGAAGGTCGTCTTCCGCGGGATCAGGGCAGATGGTGCGCAATCGTCGTGAGGAGGCGATCCAGCGAAAACGGCTTCTGCAGAAAGGCGCTGTGGGGGACGTCGTGGACCAGCGTGGCCCGTCCGGCGCTCATCAGGATAATCGGGATCGTCCGATAGACCGGATGGGCGTGCATCGCCTGGCACAGCGCCCGTCCATCGAGCTTTGGCATCATGACATCGGACAGGACCAGATCCGGGGGCGAGCGTTCCAACACGGCCAGCGCGTCCAGCCCATTGGCGGCCAGCAGCACCTCGTAGCCCTCGTCCACACACACCTCGCGCACGAGTTCGGCGATCGGCACTTCATCTTCCACCACTAAAATCATTGGCATACCGCGATCCCACGTCTGGCGCATCCGTCCCGTCACTGCTTGTGGGGGAGCTATGCAGGGGGAGCAAGTTTGATGCCCTGCGCCGGGATGACGCAGGGGCGGACCGGTGCGTCCTCCGCGCGGCCCCGGACGGTGACTACCTCTCGCACCCTGCTGCCCGGGTCGGGATCGCCCGAAACCCTGGATCTAATGGGGGTACGAACGGCGCCGAGACGCGGTTCGATCGGATGCCGGTTCCGAGCCGCCTCAGGCACCTGGCGGCGAATCGCCGGACGGGGCCGTCAAGCCACTCGCGTCCGCTGCGTCCGCTAACACCCCGGTGGTTGACTGCGCGGGGGTGAGCACCCGCACGCCCTGGTCGTCAATCACCAGCTCTCGGAGCGTTGCATCGTAGCCACTGTAGCGCATTTTGAGGACCGCCAGCACCCGGCGCAGCACCCCGTCGGCCACCACCTGTTGCACCATCACAATATTGTCGGCCAGGATGGATAATGGCGTGTCCGCCACATCAAAGTCCAGCCCGGCAAACGCTTTGATTTCCACCAGCAGCAGCGTCGTCACCCCCGCCGCATACAGGTGGTTCCCGAGCGCCGTGAGGTAGTCGGCGGTGCGTCCACCGAGGACCTGCACCAGCACCCCGGCATTATCAATCACCACCCGCTGGGTTGTGGGCGTCAGCGCTGCCAGCAGGCGCTCGGCCACCGCGTCGGGATTGAGCAGGACCGGGTTGATCTGGAGAAAGGTGAACGTCTCCGCCGCCAGCGCGGCCGCCAGCGGCAGCCCCAGGAAGTCGGCCTTCACCTGGAGGTCCGGGAGCCGTTCCGCAAAGCTGAGCATGATGCTCGTGCCGGGCGGCTCCGCCGCCAGCGCCCAGGTCAGGCCCAGCGTGGTCTTGCCGACCCCCGGCGCGCCGACCACCAACGTCGTCGTCCCCGCCGTCAGCCCGCCCCCCAGCACGTGGTCCAACTCCGCCACCTGAAACGTCAGCCGACCCGTCGGGCGCGGCTGCATGTCCTGCGGTGCTCGAACCTCTAGTTGCGGGGTAATCGTGACCCCCGTATGCGTGATCGTGTAGGTGTGGGCGCCGGGGAGATGCGCCTGGCCCCGCTGCTTGACCACCTCGATCCGCCGCGTGTGCCGCACCCCGTCCAGGCCATAGTGCAAGCCGAGGACCACATCCGCTGAGGTCAGGCCCATGGTGATCGGTTCCTCCCGCGCCGTGCCGGTCAGGGTCAGCAGCAGCGTCACGTCGAGGTAGGACAGCTGGGTCACCAGTGCGGCCAGGAGCCGCCGCAGCGCCGTCACGTCGTGGAGCTGGTCGGCAATGCCCTGAAAGCCGTCAATCAGGACCATCTGCGCCCCAGATTCCCGAATCGTCTTCATGAGGGCCGCGGTCGCGGTGTCGATGGTCAGGCCGAGCAGGGATGGGAGGGACAGGAGCGTGAGGGTCTCGCCGACCGCTGGCTCGCGAAAGAACGCGAAGGGCCGCAGGTGGCCCAGCAAGCTGGTGTGGTCTTCGGCATACAGGGTTAAGAGCAGGCCGCGCCGATTCTGCTGGACGGCCTGAAACAGGATCTGGCTGGCCAGCACGGTTTTGCCCGCGCCGGGCGGGCCAACGATCACGACGAGGGCGTGGCGATGCAGGCCGCCCGCGAGCAGGAGATCCAGGCCCGTGACGCCGGTTGCCCACGGCTCTCTTGGTGTGGTCATCGATAGGTTCCTCCTTGATCGTGCCGGCGCGTGACGCGCAGCGGCGCGTGGTGGACCTCCGAACGCTGCCCGTCAGCCGACACCAGCGGGAGGGGACGGCGGCAGGCGCAGGGGGCGGTCCGCAGTGTCGGGCATCGCAGCCCAGCGTGCAAGGGACATGCCATGCGGTCCAGCGTATGGGATGGCGCCACGCCACGCCCGGATGAGGTGGACGCTGGCGGCGGAGCGCCAATCGCTCACCGGGCTTGTAGCCACGTCCCCGAATCTCGATTCCGGCGGCGATCGGAGCGACGCTTAACCGAAGCGGCCCGGTGATCTCCTGACCCAGCTGAAGCAACAGCGGATTCGCTTGATCCTCGCCATCGTCACAAACCAGGGTCAGTGTCGTCACGGGCGCGGCGCGGAGAACGAGGAATCGGCAGGCGGCTCGCCTCGCCTGGAGCGAGCGATCCCAGCGCCAGCCTGATCGTGCCCTACTGATCGTCGCGCGATCGCACCCAATCGCCGTCGCGCTGGTCGCGCTCCCACGCATCCAATTCCCGTCGTTTTCCCACGCTCTTCCTGGGTGGTCCGGCAGCCGCAGCGAGCGGAGTGGTTCGTGGACGAGCTGTTAAAGAGGAACCTCCCCGTACGGCGATCGGCACGCTGCTGCTCGATGGCGTGCCGTCGGTGGGTGCGGATCTGGTGCTGGACATGCTGCGGCTGGAACTGATCCTGCTAGAGACGAATGCCTCATCTGTCGGTCAGGACGCCACGTTGGGAGGACGGCTTTCCTCCGCTCCCGAAAGGAAGCGGTTTCCAGCCGTGTTTTCTATGAACAACAACGGACCTCATTCGCCGATGCCGCTCGCTGACGAACTGCCAAAACCGCGCTTGCGCGGGTGGTTCCACGCGCTGGCAGCGGTGGCCTCTGTCATCGCCGTGAGCCGCATGCTCATCCAGACCCGCGACGATCTGCCGCGCATGCTGTCCGTGCTGGTCTTTGGCGTCAGCATGCTGATGTTGTATGCTGGCAGTGCCGTGTATCATCTGGGGTCGTGGCGCGGGCGCACCCGCAGCGTGCTGCGGGCCATCGATCACGCCAATATCTTCGTGTTGATTGCCGGAACGTATACGCCGATCTACATGAACGTCCTGGCTGGTCGACTCCGCATTGTCCTCTTGAGCCTCATCTGGGTGCTGGCGATCGCCGGTGTCCTTGGCACCGTCCTCACATTCCGGTTGCCGCGCGGCATCGCGGTGTCCTTATACATCGGGATGGGCTGGCTCGCACTCATCAGTCTCCCGCAGTTGATGGAGCAGCTGCCCTGGCAAGCCATCGCGACGCTTGTCCTGGGCGGCGTGCTGTACTCGATTGGGGGACTGGTGTACGCACGGCGACGACCCAACCCGTTTCCCCGGATGTTCGGCTTTCATGAGGTGTTCCACCTGTTGACGGTTGCGGCGGGGGCGGCTTTTCTGGTGCTGATCTGGGTCTGGGTGCTGCCCTTTCCACGTGGTTCGTCGTGAGCGGTGGAACGCAGGGCAGCGCCGTGTCGAGCAGGGGAGATGCAGGTGGGGCGGGACGGGGCGTGCAACAGAGAGCGGCAAGATACCGATAATCTCAACCTTCTCCCATCCTGGGTGTATCTCTTCTCTGAATTTTTGACCGACCTGCTTCTTCGTCTCTCGATTTCAAGGTGATTGAACGTGTTTCATCGTTATGAACGACCTGATTCATCCCATCGGTTTCTAGACCTGCAGTGATCCTCCCTGTGTCCCCCCAGATCCTGGTTTACCCGGTTGCTTGAGCCTGCCCTGGGCAGAGGGACCAGCAGGCTCCAACCCGAGCTTCGACGATCTTGACTGGGCCCGGTGGTGGTTCTACGCGAACGCGCCGGGGGTAATGGCGTCGGCGCGGTGGTCACGGTCAACGACGGGGATCGGCTCCGTCTCGGCTGCGCGGTCGTGCGCGCTGTCGGGATGGGCGCAGCACGGCGGCACACGCGGTCCTGGTTGATTGCTGCTGGGTGCTAGGTTGCTCTGCAGAGCAGTGCGTGGGCGGTGTTAGGCACGGCACGGCACGGCAGCGCAGTGCAGAGCAGGGTTGGGAAGGGAGGAAAAGCGGGATGGGATTAGGAGGGGTGAATATTGTGGTAGATTATCGGTATTGCCCGGTTAGTTCCCTCCCCCTGCCCGATCGGCGGGCTCGCCATCGCGGTCCGGCGCGGCGTCCGCGCGGTCCCGCCGCGGCTGCCCAGGGCGACGGGACCGTGGCTCCGGGCGGGGCGCAGCTGGCGCCGGCGCTTCAGCCCGCGGCGCGCCGGCGCCCACGACCCACAGGTAGCCAGCGGGGATCTGGGCGCGCACCCGCACCGGGACACCCGCGATCTGCGCCGGGTACGGCGGCTCGACCGCCGCGGGGCTCAGGCCCACGACCGTCGGCGGACGTCCAAACTGCCGCTGAAACAGCGTCGCGGCCCGGGCCACCTGCTGCGGCACGCCCAAGCGGCGATCGCCGAAGAGCACCAGATCGATCTGCCGCGCCTCCGGTGCTCCCGGAGGCGCTGGTGAGGGGTGGGGATCATCTGCGTGTACGGTCATTCGTCGATTCCTGGTGCTGTGTCCGCTGCGGCTGGACCAGCACGCGTGCATGCTGACCCGCTGCACCAGGATACCGCGAAACGGGCCGTGGGAATCCCGCGTTATCTGCCAATCCGTGCCGGTTGAGGACTAGACCACGAGCGGGACTGTTGGGGGATCGGGTCGGTTCAGCGGCCTCCTCAGATGGAGGTTCCTTGCTGGTGTTGATATGCTTGCTCCACCGTGATGGCAGCGTGCGTCAGCCAGTCCGCCGGTGCAATCTCGTCCAGATAGTGCCGCAGCGACGCGGGCACATCGTCAGGGCCGATCTCGGGGTGGATCGTCCGATCCGCGATGGCGTGTAACAAGCTGCGCCGAATCCCTAAGCCGACCGCCAGGGAATCGCGGGTCAAGGTGGTGGCAAACCGCTGCTGGAGGAAGCGCAGCACGGCGATGTCGGTCGCCGTCACCGTGCCGGGCGCCGGTATCTGCTCGACCAAGCTCCGCCAGTGCTGCACGGTCTCCTCCCACCGCTCCAGCCACACCGGGCGCGGCTCCCTGATCCGAATCGCCTCGGCGAGTTTGGTGGCCTGCGGGTCGGCGGCCTGGAGATCACACTGGACCTCGACCAGCTGGCTCACGCGGTCGAGGTCGAGCACCGCGAGCAAGGTTTCCAGCGTCTGCCGCTCCACGCTCGCCCGTCCCCCCTCCATCAGTTGCAGGACGGCTTCGCGATACCAGGTGGTCTGCGCCCGCACCCGGGAATAGTGCAGTTCGACCTGGCCGGGAATGAAGTTGAGGACCCGAATCGCACCCGTCCCGGCCGGCGGCAGCTGCGCTGGGATCGTGGTGCG
This sequence comes from Herpetosiphonaceae bacterium, assembly GCA_036374795.1. NCBI lineage: Bacteria > Bacillati > Chloroflexota > Chloroflexia > Herpetosiphonales > Herpetosiphonaceae > Herpetosiphonaceae bacterium. The sequence continues at coordinate 66,194 of DASUTC010000347.1, read as the reverse complement.
ACCGATCACAACCGGCGGGAGCACGCCCGGCTCGCGTTCCACCGCCAGCACGGAATCCACCGAACACCCAAAAAACCAGCAGATCCGCGCCAGCGTATCGAACCAAAACTTGCGGCCCGTATCGTCAAGGTAATCCTTGATCGTCGTCTGATGCGCCCCAATGCCTTTCTGGACCTGCAGCGCGGTTAAGACCCGCCGGGTCGGGAGCGGGCCCCAGTGGTCTTGGGCCGCCTGAATCAGCGCTGGCAGGCGCGAGCGTACACGAAGCTGCTGGTCAGCCATGATCTGCTCCTTCACGAGGTACGGTGCATGTCTGCGGACATCCACCGGTCGTCGATGCATCAAGCCGAGACCTGACGCTGCTCGGGTTACCGATCCCACCAGCCGATAGCGGCGACCCAGTAGCCCGGTTCAATAAACGATGCCCCAATTTCATAAACGCCGCCGGCAAAGGGGCACCAGCGCAATAGCCGCGCATCGGCGGACGACAGCAGCCAGGTGTGGTAGGCATCCTGCGGGGTGGCGGCCTGGGCAACAATGACCTCGACCGGTCCCTGGCGCCCATTGGTGCTATCGTACCCAAACTGGCGGTAATAGCCCATCGGCGAGTGGGCAACGACGCCGGATTCGGCCATCTGTTGATTCCAGGTGGTGGCACCCGCCACCAGCATGGGGTGCTCGATCGCCGCGGCGCAGCCCTGCTCAACGCGATAGGTGTTGATCAGGCGGATGAGCTCCGCCTGGGAGGCCCGTCGATCCACCGGCGTCGCCGTCGGCGTTGGTGGTGTCGGTGTGGTCGTTGTGGGGGTCGCAGTCGCTGTGGGGGTGAGCGTCGGTGTCACGGTGGGTGTCGGTGTCGCGGTCGGGGTCAGCGTCGGTGTCGCGGTCGGGGTCGCGGACGGAGACGGTGTTGGCGTGGCGGTGGCGGTTGGCGTCGCCGTTGGTGTTCCCGCCGGCGCGTCCCACCACCCGATGGCCGCCACCCAATACCCGGGTTCAATATAGGACACGCCCATCTCGTAGATGCCACCCGTAAACGGGCACCAGCGGAGCAAGCGCTCGTGGGGCGCATGGTCAATCCATGCCTGCACCGCCGCCGCCGGCGTAGCACTCCCCACCTGGATCACTTCGACCGGTCCCAGGCGCTGGTTGGTGCTGTCATAGCCAAACTGGCGGTAATACCCCATCGGCGAGTGCTCGATGACCGTGGTCTCGACCATGTGCCGATTCCAGGTCCGTGTGCCGTCCATCAGCATCGGCTGTTCGATCGCCGCGGCGCAGCCCTGCTCGACGCGATAGGTGTTGATCACGCGGATGAGCTCCGTCTGGTAGGCATCCACATCAACCGGTGTTGGGGTCGCAAGCACCGGCGCGGTCGGCATCGGGTCCGTCGGCGAGGGGGTCGGGGCGTTGATCCCAGATCCGGCGACGATCAGCGGGAAGTAGATCGTTTCCGCTGCGCCCGAATCGGCGACCGCACGGGCTGCGACGCATGTTCCGATACACGCGAGGAGGACACCGAGAACGACGATGCGGACGGGCCATGGGGTGTGGTGCAATGCTGACATAGGCGTTTCTTTACTGACGGGTAGCTCTGCTGATATATATATCATCCTAGATTACAGTTGTCAATATGCCAAACCTTCTGGATGTGCTGTTCTGGGACCAACGTTCTCCCTTGAACGTTCCGTCTCGCCATGGGTGTGACGAGCGGATGTAACCCGTCAACGCTCGGCGCTGCATCATGCGATCGCTCCGTCCTCCGCAGACGACGGCTCAGCCAGTGCGTTCATCGCCCATTGTCGATTCAGGTCAGACGTGATCGTTTCAGCCAATGCCCGTGCGGAAGCACGATGATCCGCATCGAGATACGGCGCAACATCTTGGAGCGTACTACTGCGATCCAGATCATCCCGAAGGGTTGGTACCACAGTAAGGATCGTCCTGATCGCTGCCGCACGCTCGGGCTGTTCCAGGTAGGGAAGCAGCTCAATCAGTGCGGACGGCTGCATCAGCATACCATAGGAGCCAACGACTGGCAGTGCGTAGGCACTGCGGAGTGCTTCAGCTCGGACGCGCTCACGATCCGGACTATCGAGCAGCGGAAGGAGAGCGGTATATCCCGCGACCCGGGCAGACGCATAGCGCGAGTCATTCCGTACATCCTCAGGATTCGCAATGAACGAATCGAGAATCGTGAGTGCTCGCCGGCGCTGGGCAGGTGACATTGCGCCGGCGGCAACGGAGAGCGCTTTTTGACGGGTGTAATGATGCCCGCGTTTTTCCACAAGTGCCAATACCTCTTCAACGACACCGTCGCGTTCGCTTCCCGTGAGGCGTGGGACCAGCGCAGCCAGGGCCTCTGCACGAGAAGACCAGTCACGATCGGGGCGACCAATGGTGCGCGCAGCTTTAAGCAGGTCTGGAATGGCAGTGTCGGGCAGATGTTTGGCACAGACCGTAAAGGCTTCGGCCTGTCGAGCCGGATGCTCGAACGTTGCGAGAATCTTGAGCGCCTGCTCACCATCTTGAACGGTATACACGAGCGTTTGTATCATGTTCAAGCGGGACAGGTCGCCGTCATAGTCTGAGCGTGCTCGATCCAAGCATTCATCAATGTACGGTCCGCGATCGGGAGCCGGCAGCTTGCATACCAGTCGCGTTAACCCATCATTCAGGCGATAGGTCCGTTGGATGGACCGAACCAGAAAGAGTGCATTCGGCACGTCCCCGACCTCGACCAGATCGTCTGCCATGTTGCACAACTCACGAATACATTTCCAATCATCAACCCCATCTGCATCCGCAGCCCCAAGGTGGAAGAGCATCTCGCACAGCAACGGCTGCCGGTTTTCAGAAGGCGCAACATAGGCCAGATCACCAACGTCCTTCGCTCGCTGAACGCGATCCTCGATCTGACGAATGGCATCGAGTTTGCGATACACGTCTGCCGCATAGATCCCAGGAGGGACCGGTCCGATGATTGGCCCGGAGAGAGGCCGAGGAGGTGGTGCCTCGACGACACGAAACCCAGGATCGAAGCACCATCCAATATAGCCAACCGGGGTCTGGCGGTGCTCGCAGCCCGTGCCACCGCCTTTTTTCAGCATCATAAAGTACGGATAGTCTGGTGACTTTTCTGGTGGTGGCACGCGCAGAGAACGACAGCCACACGCTTCGTGGACCATGGACCAGATCGGCACATCTGTTGCCGTGACGACGGGAGCGTCTTCCGGAACCGGCAGGCTAAACGCTCCACGGCGCGCCAGCTCGTCGAAGAGATACGCATAGGCTCGATGTGTCCGTGTCCGCGGCAATCCACTGGAACTATGCACCGGTCGTGGCAGACCATACCGGTCGCACAGCTGCATCATGGCCATGGTCTTCAGCAGCTGCTCACGCGGCCGATCTTTTTCCGTGAGCGGGCCGCAGGCGGCCTTATATCCACGCTCCAGTTCACCCACGGCTTCCGGAGTCGCGCGGGCTCCTAACAGGTGCTTCACGAGCTTTTTTCGCCGCGAATCACACGACATGCGATCGCTCCTTGGTCGATGGAGATACGGGGCCGCCATCCCGAACGTGCCCTGCTGCTACTATCGTCCCCACCAGCGCGCCTGCGCAAGCTCCGACAGTCCTCATGTTCCCCACCTCTTCTGCGCTAGCGCGCAAACAGCCCAAGCTGCTGCGCGCCGGGAAGCGCAGCATACCGACGATCGGCCTGCGCGGCGTCGTAGGTTCCCAGCCGGTCGCGGAGCTTCTTCCAGGCCGCGGCCGCTGCTTCGACCTCCGCATGCAAGCGCGCGATCCGATCCCAGGCGTCGTCCGTCGGACAGACCGTGTAGTGGCCTTGATCGCGCAGGCCGAGGTCATAGGTGGTACCGCTCGTGACCTCGATCATTTTCGCCGTATGCCGCGCGACCGTGTGTCGGGTGCAGCGCGGCAGGGCGTGCTGATCGTGCGTGATCAGCCAGTTTCCGGCAGGCGCATCCGGATCGGGACAATGAATCACGGTCGGGCAGAGCAGGTCGGGATGCTGCTTGTGTCCGCCGGCTGCTTGCAGCGTGACCGCATAGCGGCCGAGGTCACGCAGGCCATCCGCCAGGGCGGTGAGCGCCGTTTGGAAGGCCGCATGACATGACTGAACCTCGGTCCATGCCTGATCATCGGGCAGGCACCAGCAGTGCGCCTGCCGGATATTTGCGGTCCGACCTGCCACGCGCACCGTTTCTGCGGTGGCATAGCGCACCGCAAGGCGCTCGATGGCACCAAGCGTGTACGCATGTCGGCGTTCGCCGATGACCAGGACATGTGGAACGACGGGCTGGAGGTGCGTGCTCCTCGGTGTTGCCATAGGGGTAGCTCCTGTTCGTGTTATGACGCGCCCGCTGGCCAGGCGCTGGCCGCGAGTCGATGGTAGTAGTGCGGAAGCGTGGCCAGCTGGGGATCTGCCTGGCTGCCGCCGCGTTGCTCGCGTGCATCATGACCCCGGTCGGCCAGGCGGAGCGGCGCCTGCCAGAGCTGTGGATGCGCGGGTAGCCGACCATCCACGAGAGCCGCTGGCAACGGCGGCGCAGCGCCAGGACCAACACGCCGGAGGGAGGTCTGCGGCGAGACACAGCAATAGCGAACCACGCCGAGTTCCGGATGGCCAACCCCATGGTGCCGGGCGGCGTGCGCGGCATCGAGCAGCACGTGGAGCGCGCGGGTCGGCGCAAAGACCCCAAGCTCGGTCACACAGAGGTACCTGACATCACGCAGATCGGACGCGCTCACGCGCTGACCGCGGTGGTGTCGCAGTACCGCCTGGTCGGGACGCATGCGGCGCTTGGTAAAGCGCAGCGCGGTATGCACGACCAGCAGCGAACCGCGACCGCTACATGTCACCTCGTAGGTGGCCTGCACCTGGGGAGCATAGCCGGTAAACATCGCGAAGATTGGTTGGGCAATGGCAGGAAGGGTGTGCATCGGTGTCCTCGTGCGTCGACATGCAAGTTCGTTTCAAGGAGCCAGACTGGGTACCATCACCGGGCGAATCCGTACTGGGACAAACTGGCGACCGGCCGTCGTTTCATCCTCGTCGATGGCAAGCGGGAGCTCCGCCTGCAGGCGTGGCGGCAGCACCGGAGCGGCCGTCCGGTGCAGATCGGCGCCGAACCACCAGGCGCTTTGTCGGCGCAGCCCCGCGCGGAGCTCGTGCGCTGCGGGCTCCCAGAGCGCGACCCGTCCGGCCCGCTCCAGACGCCGCCACGTTACATGGTCCGTCCACTGCTTCGCGGCGACGCGGCGCTGCGGGGGGAGCGCCGCCCAGGCGCGCCGCCACTCCCGTTTCCGCCAGCGCTCGCTGGTGAGGCGCAGCGCCCCGTTCTCGACGATCACCTGCGGCGGGACGATCGTCAGCCAGATCGGCGCCGGCGGCAGGTCTACCCAGCGCCAGCCGACGGGTGTCGTCTTCAACGTGAGCGTGATTTTCCCCTGGCGCGGGCTCCGCACGCTGCCATCCCCATCGAGCAACGCGCGCCGCCGACCCGAGTAGCCAACATGAAAAAAGGAACTCACCGCGTAGACCTTACCGACCATGCCGATCATGGTCCGCGTGTCGCGGGCGCAGGGCTCGGCGTAGGCGGCAATCGCGCACGTGACGCCGAGCTGGTTGGTGGTATCGCGCGCGGCCGCCCGGAGGAGCAGACTTTCGTAGACGGGCACATCGTCTCGGCAATACAAGCGCTTCACGACGCGGACTGGGACATCCGGACCGACCAGGGAGCGCGATTGCGCCTCCGAGGTCGTGGCCCCGATCAGGACGGCGCCGACGACCTCGCCGGAGCGATGGACCGCCGCGTACATCCGACCGGCCCCACCATCGGCGCTGGTGTAGTGGTTTTTCAGCAACGTACAGGCGCGTTTGCGCAGCGCTCCGGTCACGTGCTGAATCGAAATATCGGGCGTCGCCTGGATCTGGAGCGGCGGGACGGTGAGCGAGGGTCCGTCCTGCGCGCGCAACGCCAGCTGCACGGTGGTTCGATGTTTTCGCGTTGGCATGCTCGATTCCTATTGGCGCAGGCTGATACTCGCCTGCAGAATCCCGGCCAGATCCTCCGCATTGTGCGTGAGCCGCAGCACCTGGATGGCTGGATCACCGATCCGGTCGACCGTGAGGCCGACCCAGCCGAGGAAGGTCATCACGGTCAACAACGCCTGGTCGCGTGGCCACTCGAAGCGGATGGCGAAGAGCGTTGTTTCCGGATGCACGCTGGACACATCGAGCACGATCTGTCCTAACGAATGATCCCAAAGCCATTGCGTCGAGTACCGGCCGTGCTGCGCCACGAATGCCGCGACACGTTCGGCGATCGCCTGGTCCGTGCCGGTGTCCAGCACCACGACGGGCATGCCGCCAAGCAGGACCGCCTGTCGCAGCGGGAGGGCAGCAGCGATTTCCTTGGTAATGTTTGTCTGGTCACGCTGCTCCAAGAAGACCTGGGCCAGGTTCGGATCGTGGTGCATGACGGTCTCCGTTACTCGCGAATACGCCAGCCGTGGGCGGCACAATAGGCTCGGGCGCGATCCAACGCGCTTGGTTCCGATGGTCCGTAGATTCTGACCAGATGCGCGTCATCCAACGAGCCCATCTCGATGTCGTCAGGTGCCTCATAGCGAACGCGCGCAGCATCTGCGATTCGGACCCCATAGGAAATCCCCTGTGCGTTGCACAGACCACAGTCATGGCCAACGCCATGCGAGTCACGATCATCGAGCAGCAGCACGACATCGCGCCACGGCGGTGGTGCCAGGCCGACACCGAACTCGCCTGCATGATTGAACCAGGTGATCGTCCGTGGCTTTGCCGCTCGCGCATAGATGCCACCGCGATGCTTGACCACCGTATAGGTCCATGTCTCAAGCAACCCGAAGATCTCCGGCCGCTCGGCGCCGATCGCCGGGTCGTAGGCCGCGCCCGCCGGAATCGGCCGGCTGGAGTAGCCAGCGTTCCGAAACGCGAGAAAGGGACACACCGCGAGCGCAAATCGCGCGCATGCCGCATGCATTGCGGCATCGAAGAACAGCCGGTTGGCGATGGACAGCGGTCCGCCGACGAAGGCAATCCAATAGTCGAGCGGTCGACCACAGATCCCGCAGCGCCGCCGCGCGTAGCATTCCAGCACCCGCGCAGGATTGCTCACCCGAAAATCTGGCTTGTCATCCATCCACAGAACCGTGAACGGTACGGGCAGATCACCGCTACGCGGCAAGTCGGTCATCTGCGGTGGAATCGGTGGCAGGGACATCCTGGGTCTCCTTCGTGCGAGATTGATGGTCGGCAAGGACGATCACCGGGGCAGGCGCTGGAATCACGGGCAGCGCCTGCCCCACTGCGCTAAACTGGGCCTCCATCATGGTCAGGAGCGCCTGGGCCCGTTCGCGCTCAGACGGTGTACCGCGGCCTAAGCGCTCGATGGTGCGTCTGACCCCAGCGAGCCACGTCAGATCAACGGTGGCTGGATCGGTCGCCGGGAGGGGTTGGACGGCGCGCTGCGCCACCCGCCGCTCACGCCACGGCGCTTCGGGCGCGACCGGCTCCATCAGCGCGTCCGCCTGGGCGTCGAGGGTCCTGGCCTGGCGCGGATGCTGACCACGCACCTTGTTCGCCTTGGCCCTGAGTGCGTAGTATTTTTTCTTCAGGGCTGGATTGGTTGGCGGTCGCTTCTGTACGCCGCGTCCGAAACCCGTGTCTGCGGTCGGTTCACCTGGTGCTGCGCGCTCCGCTCCAACATCGCCCCCCGGATCAGAGTCGCCCGCGGCATCGAGATCGAACAAGGTGGTCGGCGCGGTCGTTCGGTCCGGCAGCGCGTGGCTTGTCGCGGGCTGGGCCATGCCTGACTCAGCCGGCCTGCTCGGAGCCATAAACCGCCGGTACAGGCCGCTCGTGATCAAATAATCTTTTGGCAGCATGTCGTGGGGCCACGGGCGCCGAGCCGCCGCCCGCACCGGATCGAGGATCGACGCGGTCGGATCAAACCAGGCTCCGTCCGGCTCGCTCACTGTATCCCGCTCGGGTTCGTGTACGTGCTTCATGAATGTCCCCCTGCGACAGGAACGCTGGCGCTCAGGCTCGCGAGCGAGCGACCATGCCGAAAGGTACAGCCGGTGGTTGCCTCAAGCTGCAGATAGGCGCTGGCGAGTTCAGGATGATACCGGACGCCATTGCGCAGGTCATTCTGGTCGGCGAGCAGGCAGATTGCGCAGCTCGCACGGTGGTTGCCCATGACATAGACCCGATGCGCTGGCCAGCCATCAACGGCCCGGTGATGATCGCCAGCACGCCACAGTTCGCGGCGGTGGGACAGTTCATCCAGGCTTGTTCCGCAGGCGTGCCAGACATCTGCTTCCGTCCAGTCGTGGATCGGCAGCCACGTTAATGCCACCCGCTGCGTCCCGCTGCGCTGGGCGAGCGCCTCGTCGATCGACCCGGATTGGAGCGCTTTGGCCGTAATCTGCGTGCGCAGCGCGAGTGGCTGTTTGTTCGCGCGGTCCCGACTCTCTTCCGCGCGCATCCCTTCGGCAGAAATGATGAGCGGGTAGCGCCGGAAATGCTTGTCGCAGGCTGCCCGCTTCAAGCTTGTACACCACCGGTGCCGCTTGCTTGGCCAGAACGGGGTACCGGTGCCAGCCACCGCCGCGGCTTTCCGCTCCAGATAATCGAGCAGATCGCCGTTGGGTGGGCGAACTTCGACCAGCGGGATACCCTGCGCGGCACTGGTGCGGCGGCACTGCGGGAGCGAGTAGACCCACTCAGCACGGCCCAGATCGCAGTGGATGCTAAACGCGCGATGGAGCAGTCCCTGCGACGCGAGCCAGGCGCAGAGCACCGCTTCCATTGCCTGGGAGTCTTTGCCGCCGCTGTGATTGATCGCGATAGAGGCGCCTTGGCGCAGCGCCTGCTCGATCGCAGCAGGAATCCGAAGCTCCCGAAATAACGGCGTGCGCAGCTGAGACATGGACGATCCTTACAGCGACAGCTCAAGAAAACCACGAGTACGGAACAGCTGGACGAACGAACACCAGTGTTCGACATAACTATATCACTATAGATTACAATTGTCAAGCTATGATATAGTTATCACCACACGAAAAACAAACCAGCAGCTCATGCTGGTTTAAGCGCGCGTGTCAGTGCATGAAAACACGGGGTTCAGCGGCTGCCACCGGACGGATACCGTTCGCGCAGGGAGCGCTGGCAGCCGCGTTGATTCGACGTTTACTCGTCGTGGAAATCCTGGGTGGACGGTTCAATCGATCCGAAACAGAACTGGCGCGCCCACAGCAGCACCTGCGGCCAATCCCGAACGACGAGATCCAGGATCTGATCATTCAACTTCACGGTCGCGAGGTACGCGGGAGTCACGGCTTGTTTGAGCAGGGCCTGCCGTTTCGAGATCTCGTCCTCGTGCAGCAGCTTCCCGGCCGCCAGCAGGAGGTCCACCTGCGGATGGTCGGCGACGAACGGACAGACGGTGGATTGACCGCCCTGCCCGCCCTGCCACTCCTCCTCAGGCCCCACCCGCAGCGGCAACCGCAGCTCATAGCAGCCGACCGGGTCGTCTGGTGGCCGGTTCCAGTGCAGATCGGCCGCTTCCGCGACCAGCGCATGCAGGCGCAGCGCCGCCATCAGTTTGTCGGTCATCCGCCCCGTCGTCGTGAGCTGGACGACCTGGGGAAAGACGCGCAACTCGTCCTGGACGCGGAGGACCAGATAGCCCCGCACGGCCAATTTGCTCTTCGCCGGCTTGATGGAGCGGGGGTGTCCTGGCTGCGTGCGAGGGCTATCTGGCCACACGAGGCCGATCCCGGCCTCCGCCGTCTGCGCGAGGAGGTGCGGTGTCGCTTTGCTCGCCGATACCGTCGGCGCAACCGGTCCCCGCGTCAACGGGATGAAGCTGATCGTCTCGCCAAGATCCCAATGCGGCTTGATCTCAGACCCACCCTGCCGCTCATGCTTCACCTCCAGCGTCGGGAGGGCATATTTGCGCGCAAAGCGATCGAAGGCCGGATTCCGCCCGCCGGCTTCGCAGTGAAAGCCCACCGGGCCTTTCGTAAAGCGGGCATCGCCCGGTCGTTTGATCAGCGTGTTGCCGTTGCTGTACTGCAGCGGATATGCGGCGGGGGGCTGGGGAACGATCTGGGCGCGGCCGGGCAGTCCTGGAGGACGAGATCGTGGTGACATGGCGGCTGTTCCTTACGGAGCGTGGTGAGCCAATTGAATCGGTGAACGCCGGATCACAGGGCAACGGGATGCGTTAGAACTGCATCCCGTTGGTATCGACCAATTGTACCGGATTGTCGACGGAGCCGTCCTTGATGCGCTTGAGGTAGTCGATCAGCTTGCTGGCCTGGCGCTTGGTCAAGGTTTCCGGCGTCTGGCCGTGCTCGTCGAGATAGGCGACGAGGTCCGCTTCCTGCCAGCCCACCTGGGGCAGCAGCCGGTAGATGAACCCGCGCTGTTCCGGTGAAGCTGGCTCGCCAGCGGCGTCTTTGAGCGCCGCAACAATGGCGTTGACGCCCGGCGCCTGGGCCGCGTGGATCGCGTCGCGGGTTGCGACGGCCTGGTCGATCTGTTCCGGTGTCGCGTCCGGCGGTAAGGTGATCGCCGATTCGAGCGTATAAAAGTCCTCACCGACCTTGACCGCTACGCGATAGATGGTCGTGACTCCGTTCGGATGCGAGATGGCTGTGCTGGGGAGAGATTGGGTCATGCAAGCATGTACATTTCAACCAACGGATGTTGCTGAAATGCACCTCCACGATGCTGTACGGTAACGTTATCCGAATTTTATCACCATATATTACAGTTGTCAACAGACATCAATGGTGATCGACTGGGAAACGAGCGGGACGTACCGAGCCCAGGTGCCGAGCCAGTGTGCGCGTTGTTCCGCAACGATGATGCCGCATACACCCCGCTCCACGACCAGCACGCCGAGCAGGACCAGCAGGATGATGGTGGACCGCGGCTGCTTCCTGCTTCACTGGTCGCACAACTTACGGCGACGACGGTGGATTGCTGGCGGGAAACGGAATTCCCCGCGCATCCAGATAGGACGTGATGGCGGCGGTGGCCACATGGCCCACGCCGATGTCGCTGGCCTGCTCCACAGATTGTTGCCGCGCTTCGGCGGCAAGCTCCGCCCGCAGCGCCGCGCTGATGCGGACGCCGGGCGAGCCGGAGCGAATCGCGACCCGTTCCGCCGTCAGCGGCTGCCCGGCGGCGCGGGCCTGCTGGGCCTGCTCCAGATACGTGGCGATCGCCGTCTCAACCAAATCCCGGCGCGTGATCGGCTGGTCCTCGGTGCGGGACAGCTGCAGTGCCCCCAGGAGCGCCCGATCATACACTGCTTTGGGCATCGTCACCCGCGGATTCTGACTTTCATAATCGGTTGCTGGGTTGGTCATGGACGTCTCCCTGCTGGGTGGTTCAGGTCCGCTTCGCGCTGCTCGATCGCGGGCAGCAGCAAAAAGTTCACCAGATGGAGCATCGGCACGGTATACCGCTGCGCGCGGGGCAGTTCATTGGTCCGCTGCTGGCACTCCCGCTGCAGGCGCTGCTGGAGCGCGCGCGGCACCAGGACCGTCATCGTCCGCTCCGTGGCGACCGGCTGGACCGCGGGCGGGATCTGCCCCTGGGCGCGCTGCGCCTCGGCCTCCGCTACGGCGGCGGTGAGCAGATCGACGACCAACTCCGTGCGGGTCGGTGCCGGTGGACCGCCGGTCAGCAACTGCTGCTCCTTGAGACTCGCCACCAGGCGATTGATCCGCTCATTTAGCGATTTGGCAAGATTAATGTTGACCAGATCCTCATCACGCTTCACGTGTGTTCGGCGCAGAGATCCACCTCAATGCGTGGAAGCGCCGCCTCCTGATAGACCGAGCGCCATCCTGAGGATGGCGAACCAATACCCGTCGTGCGTACCCCTCGTGTTTCAACCCGCACCCGGTCTTCGGATCGGGTGCAACATACCCAACAGGTGCATGGTGGAGATCGAAGGACCGATTGGTCCCCTGGAATCATGACGACGAGTATAACACGAACTCAATACATACTAAACAACAATTGTACCTATATCTTTTAGTATCTTGACAATAGTAATGTATATAGATATACTTGGATACGGATGCGCGTGGTATCCGCTGCCGATGCCGGCGCGAGCGAAACCGAAGGTGGTACGCAAGAGCCCGACGTGGCGGAGGACTCGTGATCCCCCGCCACGGTTGCCGTTTCACCGATACTTCAGCACCCGATCACCGCCCAGGCAGCATAGCGCTTGAGGCAGAGCATACGTGGCTTCGCCGCGGGGAGATGATATGGCTGTCATTACACGTATTCCCCCTCAAAGAATCTCAACCACGATAGCGCTGGTGGACACACCTCGCGGCGAGGCAAACCCTGAGGTGCCGCGCAACCAATCGGGTACTGGTGCCATGGTTGCGTGTGGCTATCCAGGCTGTTCCGTTCAAAAGCCAGCCGGCCGCGCCATCAAGATGCATCGGATCAAGGCGCATCGCCTGACGGGTGGTCACCTGACGCCGATCGTCGCACCGAGCGCGAGCGGAACGCACGCGGGGCGGGACGTGCCCGACGGTTCCGCCGGAGCAGCCTACGATACCCCCCACCGAACCAGCACGCCCGCGCTGGCACCCGCTGGTGCAGGCGCCGCGATCCCGTCGGAGGACGCGGACGAGCCACCCGCGTTCTACGTGCTGGAGCCGGAAGCGGACGAGATCGAGACTGATGTTGGCGTCGAGGTGGATGACGATCCGCTCCGGCTCTACCTGCGGGAGATTGGGCAGACCGCCTTGCTCACCGCGCAGGAAGAAGTCGAGCTTGCCAAGGCGATGGAGACCGGACGATTGGCCCAGGAGCAGCTTGCCGATCCGGATGCACACCTGGACGCGGACACCACAGCGCTGCTCCGGCAGCTCGTGCAGGCCGGAGCGGACGCCCGCGCGCGCATGATCCAGGCCAATCTGCGCCTCGTGGTCAGTATCGCCAAGAAATACCGTGGTCAGGGTCTCACGTTCCTGGATCTGATTCAAGAAGGCAATATCGGGCTGATGCGGGCCGTCGGCAAGTTCGATCATACCAAGGGGTTCAAGTTCTCGACCTATGCCTCGTGGTGGATTCGCCAGGCCGTGACCCGGGCCTTGGCCGAGCAGGGGCGCACGATTCGCCTGCCCGTACACATGACCGACACGATGACCGCCGTCAACCGGACCCGGGCAGCGCTCGCCACGAGCTTGAATCGCACGCCGAGCCATCAAGACATGGCGGACGCGCTCGGGTGGTCCCTCGACAAGTACACCACCTACCTGACCCGGACCGCGCAGCCGGAATCGCTGGAGAAACCCGTCTATGCCAGCAAGGACGGCGACGAGATCCGGCTCGGTGAGCTGGTCGCCGACCAAACCCATGCCGCAACCTTTGATCAGGTCGCGCAGGCCCAGTTACGGGCAGACCTCGACGAGATTCTGGATCGGCTTCCGGCGCGGGAACGCCGCGTGATTCGCCTGCGGTTTGGCCTGGACGATGGCCAACACCGCACGCTGGAAGAAGTCGGGGAGCTGGTCGAGGGCCTCACCCGCGAGCGTATCCGCCAGATCGAAGCCGAGGCGCTGCGCAAGCTCCGCCATCCCGCGTTCGGCGCCAGGCTGCGCGACTACCTGGCGTGATCATCCATCGGGGTGCTGAAGATGGCTGGCTGGGCGGTTCGCTTCCTCAGGGCGACCGGATCGCCCAGACCCCGGGCCGCGCCATTTGGGCATCTCCGCAACGCGACCGGTGCCAGCCGAACCAAGTCAACAGCGGTGACGGCTCACACCGCATGGCCTGCCATCGTCGCACGGGCTCCACCCGTCAGAGCACGCCAACACCACCGTCTAAACAAAATCATCTATTGACAACTGTAATCTACCATGCTATACTTAGCTAGGGTCAGGACGGAGATGCGATCTCCGTCAGCCGTTCCCCGAGGCAAGAGGGGATCTGGGCTGCCGCTACGAGCGAGGCAGAGCGCACCTGAACAACCCGATCGATGTCTATCTCTTCTGGTGACCGGGCCGTGCGTCCGGCGCAGTTCCGGCTGTATCACCAGCCCGCTCCCGCGAGCGATCTGACCGAGCCGTCAGATCGCTGAACCGTGCGGGGTTATTCCTGAAGCGGGACACAAACCGGGCCGGGGTGGCGGTGATTATCACATGCTGGGGACGCAAGAGAACTCGGCAGATGGTACTGTCATTCGCGTGACATGACCGCGATGATCACCGACGCCACGGACGTTGGATGGCAGGAGCCGCCGCCGCTCCGGGAGCGGTAGTCGTGGTTAGAAGTCAGCTCCAGGACCGGTAGGTAGAGGGACAAAGGGCAAATCCCTTGAAGACAAACCGGGCTGAAATGCGGCGATGGTCGCATCAGAGAATCTGGCCTCGCACAGGCTCGTGTTCGTTGCGTACCGCCTCGTACGGTCCAGCGACCTGTGGTGGAAGGTGGCCGAAACTGCTGACCGACGCGATGCCGATCGCGTCCTGCTCCTCGCCATGCACATGCAGGAGTTCCATCGAGTACAGAGCGACCTTCTCGGGAGGGCGGAATGAGCCAGGTTCCCACCCCCGATGCAGTCACCGGGCCGGACGGCGTGGGAACCGGACGGTACCGGAGCTGGATCGGGGCCTGGCTGCCGCCCTGCCGAGAGCGCCGCTCGACGCTCGACACACATGCTCGCGATGCTGCCGGTGGGCAAGGTCGTCGCCGTTCACAGGAACGGTTACGGCTGCGATCCATTGGCCGTCGCCTCCGCTCGATTGCGCGGCGGGCTCCGTAGACCGGTCCAGAGCCTTCGCCCATCTTGCACCGTTTTCCACGGCGACCGCGCAATCTGGCATCCCCATATCGACCCTCTGGACGGGAACGGGCAGGCTATTGACGCACCTGTCAGGCCGTTCTCGTCCAGAGCGCCGATGCGCGCTCGACCAGTGGCACCGACGATCGATCCCTGACGTGTGAAGCACGCTGGTCTCAGCGATGCACCACCCGTTGCGTTGGACAACGGCAGCGGTCGGCGGTGGCGGCTGTCACCCGCCAAGCCAGGTATCGCCTCGGGTGATTCAACCAGCAGTGGCTGGCGATGCAGGTCGTCGGCATCACCATCGACAGGAACCGCCAATTCGTGTCGATGACCAGCCGCTGCCCGCGCCCGCACCGTAGGAGTGGTCAGACTGAGCACGCACCGATGCGTTCTCCGGAATTGGCCGGCCCAGCGGATCGCCGCTGCCCGGTCTGGCCAGGCGTCGCCAGTCGCGCTGCTCGATCGCCACGAACGGGCAAGACTGGACCCGTGTTCCTGCCGTCGGTCGGCAGGCCGGCATCGCGAGATGCTGCGCAGGCTGTCCGGCGGCGAGGAGCGCGATGAGATTGGCAGGGATAGGGGACGGATGCGTGGGTGTCACCCCACGGATTTGCGCGTGACACCGCAACCGCCGCAGGCCACGGCCGTCCCCGCCAATGCAGTATGCCCCATGAGCCACAGGTCGGTCGGTTTTCGCAGGCCGGCGCCGGCAAGACTCCGCTGGCGTGGGATGAGGGTGCTCCTTCCGCCGACACCCGGCTCATGGGCAACGACCACGCGTCGGCAACGCGCATGCCGAGGCACTGCGCACGACGGCAGAGATGCGTCGCTGTCGTCGGCAGCTTCATCCCATGGATGCGCCATTGATCGAGCCTTGTCGAGGAGGTGCTACCCTTCGACGGGGAGCCGTGGAGGACCAACGGAATCCGGCGTAGCACCCGGAGCCCAAGTAGCCTCGCTGCTCGTCGTCTCAGGCTCCTGGCCAGGCGGGATCAGCGGCGCAGCACCATTGGCTGCCGACGAGAGCGACGCACCACGCTCGACCACAGGGGACGCCGCCTCAGCGGGCGCGTCATGGTCAGGCATGAGATACCGGATGCAGCGGGTTACGGCCGCTGCCTCTAGGGTTTCGTGTGTGGCTTCACACCGAGGCCGTAACCGCTCGGGACCAGTCGCCTCCTTGGGGCGTTGTAGCTCAGTGGACAGAGCACCGCATCGCAGTGCGGAGGTCGCAAGTTTGACTCTTGCCAACGCCACAACACGCGTTCACCTCGACCCTCGTCCACTGCAACAACCTGGATCAGGAGGTGCGCCATGCGCGGTTTGGTATTCGTCGGTGTTCTGCTGATCCTCGGCGGGCTGGTGGTGATGGCCCAGCCGGAGATGCCGTCGTGGGATAAGGTCTCCGCCGCGCGCACGCTCATTTCACGGGCCAGCACCAGCCTGCCGTCGATGGCAAGCCAGCCCACCACCGAATGGGTACGGGCCGACGTCGTCACCGTCGAACCACATCCGGATGGGACGACCGTTACGGTCCGGTTCGATCATCCCGACGGCTTTCGCGAGCGGGCAACCGCAGCGCAGGCGCTGGGGGTCAGGGTCGATACCGTAGTGTGCTTCGAGCTGTCGACCGCGACGCGACGCGACGATCCGGCGGTGCGGACGATCGAGCGGCTCGACCCCAACATCCTGCGGTGCGCCCGATGAGCCCACGGAGCGAGCTTAACCAGGCGCACCAGGGGCTCCAACGCCGGAGGCCGCGCCCGAAATGGCGACGGTCTCCAAAGATTGTTGCCGCGCCGATCCATGGGTCGGCACGGACATACAAACATTGGAGGCCGGAGGAAATCGCGTTTCTCATCAGAACGCACGCGACCCTGCCGCTTGAAGCGCAGGCGCGGGTACTGCAGCGCCCACTTCACGGCGTTCGGGAAAAGCGGAAGGAACTGTACGCCAGCGGGCGCATTCGCACAACAGAACGCTTTGAGCTGCCGGACTGGAGTCCGACGGACGACGAGGAGCTCCAACGGCTCGTTCAGAATGGCTTGCCATTGTTCCAGGTCGCCAAGCAATTAAACCGCTCGTATGCAGCGGTGTGCCAGCGGACGGAGCGGTTTGGCGGCGTTCGCGCCATGCGCGGGCAAACGATCCAGGTGCGGTCGCTGCTCGGCGTTGCCCGGCTGTTTGGCGTTCCGGACAAGCTGCCGGATCTGTGGCGGCGGCATGGGTGGCTCACGGCACGACGGAACGACGATGCCAGACGGCCCAAGGCCAAAAAACGCACGTACTTGGTCACTGACGCGGCCATCCAAGAGTTCCTCGCCGTGCACGACGGGTGGGCCACCTGGGAGCCCCGAACGATTCGCGATCCCATCTGGCGCGCCGAGGCCGAAGCGATTCGGGCGCAGGCGACCGGCACCTGGCTAACGTATCCCGAGATTGCGGCCCGCTACGGCGTCGATGCCCGGCGCGTGGCGGTCTGGGCGAAGCGCGGCGAGATTCAGGCGATCAAGATCGGCCGGACGCACTTCGTGTGGAGCGAAACCCTGGCGGACGTTGTGCCGCCCCACGTCCGGTATCATCGACGCGGGCCGCGTCAGGCGGCCCAACCAGCAAATGAGACCGAGGCAGGCGATGACGACATTACCAGAGCGTGATCCACCGATTCCTGACAGTCCCGAGCCGAACCAGCTGCTGCACCCTCCACGGGCGCTGTTTCTTGGTGCCGGTGGTGTCACCTATCCGGACGCGCTGATCTGCTCGGGACATATTCCGAGCGTGCTTGGCGGCCAGCCATGCCCCTACTCGAAGCATGGGCGTATCCCGGCGCCGCAGCCGCTCGATCCGGCCGACCCAACGTACTCGATCGACAAGGGGCAGCCTGGCGATCTGTGTCCGCCGTGCGCCAAGCAGCAGCTGACCAATCTGGGCCACTGGCAGGGGCATGGCGGCCAGACCTTTCCTGATGCATTGCTGGAGCTGCGGCTCTTCAAATGCCGGCAATGGTTCTGGCTCGTCGTGCCGGGCCTCAAGCACGCCACGCCTCACGAGATTGATGAATCGTAGCAGCCACCATCGACAAGGAGGCTTCGTGGAAACACCACCCGTGACGCCAGCTCCAGCAGATGATCTCCAGGCTCAACTGGACGCGGCACATGAACGGATCGCCGAACTCCAATGTGTACTGAGCGCGTGGGCCACGGCCGCCAGTCGCTGGAACGAGCAGCGCGGCAAGATCGCGCGCGATCACCTCCTCCAGCTCCTCGACGAGTCCGTGCTGCGTGATCGCGCGCGAACGGTAGAAAGCATCCTTCGCGATCGCGATCTGGCGCTCGACCAGGCAACGGTTGCCATGGCAAGTCTGGGCCTCGCCGAGCAGCGCCTGGCTGAATGCCAACTCGCCGCCGGCGATCACCTTGATCCCGTCTTACTTGCTGCGCTGCGGGCCGGCCGCATCCTCAAAGAGGCAGCGGATGACGCGGACTGGATACTGGGGAATGTTGGTTGGCGTCCGGGTCGACTCTGGGCGCGGCAACGGCTTCAGGAAGGTCTCCGGGCTGCCGATCACCCCGACGAGTCCATCCTTGAGCAAGGAACCCGGCGCGCGGCCCTGGAAGCGCTGGCTCGCGCTGCACGCAACCTGCGCGCGGCCATCGCCGATCATGATGGTGATTCCGGCATCACCTGGATGTTCGATGGTCATTCCGCGGCGTGTGAGCGGATTGACCTGCTTGACGAGGCGCTTGATGCGCTGGCACAATCCGAGGAGCAACCAGCCGCCCAGCTGCTCGATACAGCGCATGAGCTCGTGCTGCGCCAGATCTGGGCCGCGATCACCGCCGGCGACGTGGAGCGGGCAACCATCGCCCTCACGGCGCTCATTGGCGAGCCGCTTGGGACACGCGTGGTCCGCGAGCTGTGCCACCTGGTGCAGACACACACGACGCAACGAGCTGCACCATGATGACGATGGCCGCACCACCCCTGGACGGCATGGTCAGCAGTGGGCTGCTCTTGCGCGCGGCTGGCTGGGTTCCACCGTCCACACCTCGATCCGCCGCCCAGCACCCAGGGTCCTCCCGCGTACCACGCCAGGCGATCGCCCAGCGCGACACGATCGCCGACGCTGATGAAACGCAGCATGACGTCATCGTGAGCAACCCACCGTTTGGTGGAGCGTGCTATCTGCCGGATGTCCGTCCCGACGTGAAAGCGTGGGGAACGAAAACCGAGATCCTGTGCACGGCGGCGATCTTAAAGCAGGTGCGCCGCGGTGGCCGGATCGCCGTGATTCTCCCCGACGGCATGCTGTTCGGTTCGACCAAGGTGCTGGTGAAACTCCGCAAAACCCTGGTTGAAGACCACGCGCTGCAGACGATTATTTCCCTGCCTAGCGATGTGTTTTACCCCTATGCCGGCGTGCGTACCAGCATCCTGATGGTGCACGCGGAAGGTCGCACCAGGCAGATCCGGTTCTATGCCGGTCCAGCGACGCCGCAGCGCGCGCGACGCGCACGACGATCGCCGGCTCCCGTGACGATCGATCCGGACGCGATGGAGACCTGGGAGACGCCCGTCGACGCGCTTGGTCCAGCCTACGAGCTTGATGCACGTCGCTACCAGCCGCAACGCGCACCTGCGATCCAGTACGACGATCCGCGGGTCATTATTCAGCGGTTATTGGAGAACCAACGCACGATCCTGCAGACGCTCGACGAATTGCAGGTGTTGCTGAATCAAGGTTGTTGACGCTTCCACGTTGACCGGCATCCACCGCGGCAGAATCGTCTATGGTAGTGGATGATCTTGTAATCCCTGTTCAGCGAAAGCATGGGATTATTTGTGTAACCGGGATTAAAAACTGTAATCTCTAGTGATATACGTTATATAGCGGAATGATGATAAGAAATGGAGCCGTGATACAGGTACGGTCAGGACTCGTACAGCTTAACTTCCCATCCAACGACCTGCCGACTCTTTTCCATCGACAATCAATCCCACAATGAAATATGCAAAAAACCCAATCGCCAGTCCAATTGAATACCAACCAAACAGATCTTCGCTCTGGAAGAGGGACACAACAGCCCCACCACCTATCGCCCCAATGACTGTTGCAATATCGGATAGCGCTGTTACACCCTCTTTACGACGCAGTGTTCGGTAGCAGATCCATCCTACGACGAGACCAAAACATCCGGCACCCCATACTGGGACAGACATCCTATAGCTCCTTTCTAGGAAATCGCATTCATATTACTGATGTCGGCGTTAATAAGCGCAAGACTTTGGTCAACGTATATGCGTGTTTAAGTGCTCAAAAGACAAACCGCTGCTATTCAAAATCGTATCTAGCGGTGAATCTTTAGAAATTACAACGCACGCTCGGTCTGACCGTCACGCTTCACAAGCTTTAGACTTGCAGAACAATAGGCTGTGTAGGCGAGGCCAAGGAGATTACCTTTCTCCAGAAAATGAAGACGCATCTGATGTAACGCTTCACCGACCGTTTCCTGGTTCTGAAAATGCTTGAAGAAGGCTTCTCCCGCCTCACTTGCTACGGCTTGATCCACCGTAATTTCTGTCCCGAGAACACCTGCTGCATAGGCTTTGGAAAACGTATCAACAAACGTAAGCAGTGTCTCCGGCGTAATTTCAACCGTGTGACAGCCATTGATAAAGATTAAGGGTGATGTCGCCTTCCAATGGTGTTTCGGCCATTTTGCACGGCGCCATGTAGTGATGTGGCTCGGTTCAATTGGCTCATCCCGTCCTATTTCAAGCAAAGGAATTTGTTGACTGATTCCAGGAACTGATTTTCCTCGACCATGACAGTAAAAGTATATCACCTCGTGTGGGTCCACCAGAGTCTCAGCAAATTTGGCTCGTGAGTCACACGCAATCAATCGGAACTGTAGTTCCTTTAACTTGTTAATATGGTGGTTTGTTAGCGTGTTATCCAGGGCAAGGCTAAGACCCATGACCATATCCGGTGGCTGATTGGTGATCGAAATCTCAAGAGGGAGATCCCAGCCCCGTGGCATCGAGGGAAGCTGTTCGATACTATGCTTGAAGCCCCAGAAGCCAAAAGGACAGAGGAAGTTCACTGGCTCGTGTTCACTCTCGAAAGGACAACGCCGAAGGGACGTATCGCGAAGCAGACTCTTAGCACTATCCCACTCCTGGAGAAGCGGACAGAGTTCGTAGTCCTCATCTGGGGCAAGTGGAATGTCGTACAATAATGCCCAAGGAAAGACAAATCTGCTGCCGACGACACGGGCAACCTGGATCATGGATGGCTCTAGAAGTGTCTCCCACCAATCTTCCTCGCCCTCTAATAAGAGTAACCACAGTGTCTGCCCGTGTTGTGCTAGCTTCGCAAGATCGGCAACAAAATCTTTCTTGTTTTTAGAATTATTTCTGGGATGGTAAAGATTTTCCCGTTGCTTCTTGCTGCCCAGATGTCCACCAATGACCGTGAAATGCACCTGCCGGAGAGCCTCTCTCGCAAGCTGGACCGTATCGCCCATTTGCCCTTCCGTCAAATTGAAAGCAAGGTCAGATTCTGGGCCGTTGATCATAATCTTATGTGTTCCATCGGCATTGTGATTCGTCAAAATATTGACGGTGCGGGGTGGCAAATAACTTATATCGCCTAATGTAGCCGTCAGTGTATAGTCGATCCAAGCACCGTAACCATTCCCCTCGCGTTCGACCTCAGTAATTTCGGCAGTTAGTAGCTGTGATTGGAGAAGATTTTTCTGATAGTAGAGCGAGATTCGTAAGCGGGCAGTACCACTATTCTGTGGTGAGCGTAATGGAATGAAGAGGCATGAACTGCGAGTATCTATGGTGCATATGTGGTCGCTTCCGGGCGGGCACGCGCATACCCAACTTGGTCCAATCTTGGGGAGGAAAAGATGATGGCGACGGATAGGAATCGTAAAGTCATCACTCACGACAATGGCTTCCAGCCAATGCCCATGCGTGGTTTCCGGGAGACGCTCGCTAGGAAAGGGCTTCTCAGGAGCATTTTGAACGACGCTCTTGGGCGACAAGCGGCCAATGTCAATCCTCAGCTCATAGTCTTTTTTTGCTCCTAAACTGGTTTTTGCATCTACAACAGTGTGATCTCCATAGCTCGTTAAGCAGGTATTGATAAATCGTACGAAAGGTTCGTCAGGCAGTTCTTTTTGCGAGTCTGTCTGTCCGGTAAAGGGATCGGTGGAGTTCGGACTGACAAGCGATTCGGGGGCGGCATCGCTCGAAATGTCAGGCGGTACGCGGATAGTGGCCTGCGAACGGTTCAGCCGTGGGGGCACCGCCCTCCGTGGTGGGGACAACTCGCTCCGTGACGGGTCCCACCGTGGGGGCAACGCCCTCCGTGACCGGTCACGGAGGGCGTTGCTTATCAGCCCAAAGACGATCACAAGTAAGGCAGGGAGGGCGTATTTCGACCACGGACCAAGCCAGTCTTGGAGTTGATTGGCAACTATATTGCCGAGCAGCGCCTGCACTGCAATGAGCACGCTGAGGAGGACGAGGACGCTAATGCTAAGAAATGATCGCTTCATTGGGTAGCCCCTGCCGTCATCCTGCGATGAAAAGACTGCATCCGGACACCTTTCAACGATACTGGCGAAGGGGATCATTGCGTAACCATGATTTTGCCAGCATACCATGTCCCTGTCAATGCAACGTTGGGGCGTCCCAGTCTGGGAACACGGCTACGGCTATACTGTAGCATGGATGAATTCATCAGTTGCTGATTCAACGACCATCGCCCCGGCAATAACTGAGATTACGAGTTGGTCACGCGATCGACGAATCTCATCCACCGCGACCTAAAGTGCTGGATCAGCTTCATGGAGTAGCGTGCGTTCCTCCGATCACTTCCTCAACGATGCCGAGAACGTCCACCGTTGACCATTCCCCCAAGAACGCCCATCTGCCCGTGGGTGCATCACCGCGTGGGTCCACCGCCGACGCAGGGAACAGCAAAAAACCCGTGTCAAGTCAAAACGTTTTGGTGTATTGACAACTGTAATCTATTATGATATAATTATAGCAAGGAAAGAACGGACCCGCGCACGCGACCCATTCGCCATCGTTCAAGGAGCGCAGAGATGCTGGTTGGATATTTTGGGGGGATGGCCCACACCGGAGCGACCTACGAGATCGTCGTTGAGGACCGAGGCGGGACATTCGTGGTCAACGCCTACACCCAGGGCAGTATCGCCCAGGGAACGCTCTACACGGGTTCCAGCCGCGAGGACGCTTTCAAGGCGCTGCTCAAGCAGGCCGATAAGAAGCGCAAGGGCAGCCCGCGCTCGTATGTGACCATGCTGGCGGGGACGATCAGCGCCTACGGCGCGGCGGCCTGGAGCAAGAGCCTGGATGCGAACGGCGATCTGCCGCTGCACGATCAGCTCTGGCAGGTCGGTCGCCCGCTCACACTCCTGCCGTCGGCACGTCGTCAGTATGCCGCCCAGGGGACGAACACGACTCCGGCAACACCCGCGCCCGCTCAGCCAGCACCCGCTCCGGCACCCCAGGCCGCACCGACCGCCCAGGCCACAGCGCACCCCAGCCCGCCGGAACACCCCGCTGCGCCTGTTTCGGCGGCACCCGCTCCGGCACCAGTTGCTGCACCCGCCACGCCGTATCCGGTCGCGGTGATGCTCTGCGAACCAGCGAAGGAATTGGCGATCGCCGACGACGTGGCCCGCATCCGAGCGATGGCGGAACCGTTCCTGAGCAACCCGACCTGGATTGCGACCCGCAAAATGGAAGGTCGGCGCGCGCAGATTCATGTGCTGACCGGGGGCGAGGTGGTGATGACCAATCGCAGCGGCGGCGGCGTTCCGTGTCCGGCGCATATCGAGGCGCTTGCGACGAAGCTGCCTGCCGGAACATCGATCGACGGCGAACTGGTTGGCCTGACCAATGACGGGCAGGAAGCCCTCTACGTCGGCATGGACGCGACACGGCAGTGTTTTGTCGCCTTCGACCTGCTGGCCTGTCCGGCGATGACCAGCAAGCTCGCAACGCGCCAGGATGTGCGCCTGACGCTGCTGAAAGCCGTCATCGGCACGCTGGGCGAGCAAGATGTCATCCTGCTTGTCGAAAGCGCCGCCGACGAGGCGGGCAAGCGGGCGATGTTTGATCGCGGTATGGCTGCGGGGTGGGAAGGGATCGTGTTCCGCGACGCGACCGCGACCTACCAGGATGCCCGCACCCGGGCCTGGACCAAGGTGAAATTCGGGTTCAATACGATCGATGCCGTCGTCATGGGCATTCAGCCAGGGAAGGGCCGCCACACGGGCCGCGTCGGCGCGATCGTCTGTGGCTTGTATGAGGACGACGGCACGCTGGTCGCGATCGGCGAAGTCGGCACCGGGATGACCGACGCGCAGCGCGACGACCTGCAGCGCCGCTGGGATGCAGGCGAGCGCGACATCGTGGTGACGGTGCGCACCGAGCGGATGACGATGAACCGGCAGCTCAATCGTCCGGTCCTGATCGACATTCGCCCCGCGGGCGACAAGCTGCCGACGGACTGCCGCTTCTCGACCGAGGTGCGGCAGGTGGCCCCCACCCCGCAGGCGGGTATGTCCAATCTGATGTGCCAGGTCTGCGGCACGTCTGCCGCGGCGCTGCCGGATGCCCAGCAGGATGGGCAGGATGAGCTGGCAGCGCTCCGCGAACACGCCATCGCCGAGCATGGCTTCACTGCTGCGGATCTTGATCAGAGCGAGGCCCGCGAGTCGGCGAGCGACGAGCCGGGGATCACGATTCTGACCTGGACGTTGCCGGATACCACGATCTGGCTGACCGGCGAGCAGCGGCTGGCGGCCTAAGCCGGAATCTGCGGGCGGGCCTCGGGTCCGCCCGCAGGAGTGAGGAGCGCACTGGCAGCGCGTCCGCTTCAACCGCCGCAGGTTCCAGGTTCGTATGCTGGCGCACGGCCAACCATCGACAGGAGTTTCCGCATGCCGTTTCCGCTGACCACTGAGCAACTACGGGGCTATGCCGACGCCTATACGCGCAAGGCACACTCCTGCACCAGGCCATACACGGCCATGGCGGAGCGACACCACGTCACCGAACACGACCGGGATCTGGAAGCGTCCTATCGCTCGCTTGCCGATCGGATCACGGCGGTAGCCACGCAGGTTGAGGCGGGGATCACCCCACAGATTGGCGTGCTGGTCCTGAACGAAACCGTTGCGCTGTTCGGTGAGTATGTGATCGATACCATCAAGCTGCGGCGGGATGCACAGCGGATTCCCAACTATGCCGGTCATCAGGCGTGCCTCATGGCCAGCGGAATCAGTTCGTGCATCCAGGATGCTGCCAGCACGCCCGCCAGGGAGCGCGATCTCTGGATCAGGATTCGGAGCTGCCTCACCGTGCTTTCCAAGGTCGGCTACGCGCTGCCCGCCCATGTGCTGGCGCCAACGCCACGCGCGCAGCTCCTCGCTGCGCTCCGCACGTTGAAGCACCAGCATGGCTACCTGTGCCACACCCACCTGGACGCTGATGATGCCGCCAGGTGGCAGACTCTGCGCGATCAGGGGCGCTACCTGGTTGTCGCGCCCGGCGACATGGCCGCCTTCGATGGCTGTGAGCGGCAGGTGAAACCCATGCGACTCTGCTGGGCTGGAGATGCAGCGCTAATCTGCTCTGTTCTCACCGATGCCGGTCTTCAGGTCCAGAACGTCCCGACCTCGCCGGATCAACCGATTGTCCTGGTGCCGGTCAATACCGCACCGATCATCTGAGGCCCCTATGACTGCACCAGTCCATCCACAATCCTGGCTGCTGATCTGTCTCTGCTGCGGCCGTTCCGCAGACGAATTACACCTGGACCGATATGGTTCCCTGGTGGGAATCCAGAATCACGCGATTCAGGATCATGGCTTCACCCACGAGGAGTTTGCGCAGCAAACCCGCTTGGACGTGGCGGGCCTGCCGGTCGGCGCGGGCTATGTGTGGCAGCGGGCCAACGGGACGGCCTGGCTGCTGGCGATTGCGGCCGATCAAGGCATCCCGCCGGAAACGATCGCGGAGGTCCGCGGGCGGTATCGCCACGGTCCCCGCTCGACGTCCGGCACGCAGATCGTCGAGCTTGGAGTCGCTCGCGAGCTGGCCGATGGCAGCCGGTTGTGGGCGATCGAGTCGGTCGCCATGCCCGCCGACACACCAGACGACGCCATCGCGGCAGCCGCCGTCGCGCGCTACTGGATGACCCACGCGCCGCACGATTCCCCCGCTACGACGATCCGGCATGTCTGGTTCCACCGCGTCGCGGATCGTGACGCCAGCGCGAGCGAACCAGGGCAGCCGTTCGCTCCGGCGCGCCTCGATCCGGCGCTGCTCGGACCAACGGTGTGGGCAAGCTGCCACACGGACGATTGGATAATCGACCTCGGCTGCGAAACCGGCGATCGCTTCGACGCCACGCCGTTTTTTGCGTCGGCGACCGACGAGGAGCTGCGCAAGCTGATCGCGATCGACTTTGGCGGCGATCTGGCGGCGGACCGGGTTGCCGAACGCGCCGAGACCTATGACTCGCGGGTGCGGGCCATGTTCGCGTATATCCAGCTGCGACGCGGTATGGGTTTTGAGTGCTATGTCGACGCGGTGCAGGCCAGGGCCTGGCTGCAATGCCATCGACCGCACGTGCTGATCGAGCCTGAGGAGCAGGACACGTCAGCGTGACGGATTGCGGACCGGTCCGCACGTCGATCGCACCGGCAACGGCTTCCCGATGTGTTCGTTCCAGGCATTCGTTGCGGAGGTACAGCAGTGACGCACCTCATTACCAAACCCGATCTTTCGACATTCGACGGATTGCAACGCGCGCTGGCGCATGTTGCTCAGGCGTCATCGGCGAACGACGGCGGCTGGTTGGCCGATGCCAGCGTGGCCGACGGCATCCTGACGGTGTGTCTCAAGCGGACCGACGATGCGTTTAATGTCCGCGTCTTCGCCGGCGCGGATAGCCCCGACAGCTATGCGTTGTTGCAGGAAGCGACCGAGGGCTATCCCTGGGGGCCGCACACGCCGCTCGATGCCGCGCTGTTCGAGATCTTCGAGGCGGTGCTGGAAGATGAGAGTCCGACCGCCATTGCCGAGTACGTTGGGCCGTTCCTGACGTCTGCTCGGGGCTTGGCCCGAGACGCTCGCGACGGTGTCGTTGTCGCCGTCATGCAGGAAACCCGGCAGGTGGTGATTGGGGCCTGGCATGGCGACACCGAGCTGGTCGAGCATCTGCGCCTCTCATTGGCCGATCTCCTCCGGCTCGGGGGCTTTACGCTGGACGACTACCGGGCTGCGCTGGAAGAACCGACCCAGTGATCACGCCACCTCCCCCGACATTCGTTGCTGAAGAAGGAATTACCCATGTCCCAGCCTACGTCCCAACGATTGCTCCTGATCGCCTGCTCGAAATCGAAGCGGACTGATCCTGGCCTGCTGCCAGCTCGCGAGCGCTACACGGGTGGGGCCTATCACACGCTGAACAAGGCCGAACGGGAGGGCGTCACGCTGCCGCAGGTGCTGATCCTGAGCGCCGAATTCGGGTTCCTCCGGCCAACCGATCCGATTCCCGCCTACGACCGTACAATGACGGCCCAGCAGGTTCTGGAACTCGAACCGGTGCTGCGCGCGCAATGGGCGCACATCGTGGTTCCGCTGCTTCCAGGCGTCACGTCCACGCTCGTCGTCATGGGATACACCTACCGATCCGCCCTCATCCGGGCGGATGCGCTCCTGGATCTGCCCGGCCTCGTCATCGCCCTGGGTGGGCTCGGCAGGCAGCGCCAGCAGTTGAAAGACTGGCTGCGCGCGACGCCTGGTGGCTGACCCTGGACACCAACCAGCGCCCGTGGTTCCCACGCGTCACCCCTCGCCCCACCAGCGGTCCCCGCGCACGCCGATCACCGACCGAAGACCCGCACGCAACCAGCGGGATCGTTGCTGGGTCGATGCGTCCACCGCCGGGCTGTGGGTGATTTCTGCGCCTGCTGCTGTTCGCCACCGTCGACGGACCACCGAGCCGTCGATTGGTGGGGCTGCTGGTGTCCGGCTCCGTCGCGCCCCACCGGCGGGTGGGTGCCCGCTCCGGCTCCGGACCGGGGACGGTGGCGAACACCACCGTCCCCAGGCGTGCGAGCTACCGCGCGCCGGTCCACAGCGCGGCGTGCCAGTAACCCGCCTCGGTGAGGAGATACCCAACCACCTGTCCGCGGTCATTCACACTCCTGGCGCTGACCAGCGAACCGATCAGCTCAAAACCGCGTTTCTCGCTCCACACGTAGCCCTGCACGAAGCCCTGGTGGGACGTCCAGCCGACGACCTGCCCATGTTTGTTGATGCTGTTGGCACCACTGCCTGCTCTGCCAAAGGTGCCCAGATCCTGCATGCCGTCCTGCGCCGTCCAGCGGAAGCTGTGGGACTCACCATCGATGTCGTGGCCGACCACCTCCCCGTGCTGGTTGATGCTGTATGCTGCGGACCACGTGCCGCCGAACGTGTCCAGATCGACCATGCCGGTCTCGGCGCTCCACACAAAGGCACGTCCCTCACCGGAGGGGGTGGCGCTGGTGCCAACGACCTGGCCCCGATCGTTGATCCCATACGCTTCGCTCACGGAACCCCCTAAGCTGCCCAGATCGACCATGCCGGTCTCGGCGCTCCACACAAAGGCATGCTCCCCGCCATTGGCGCTGGTCGCAGCGCCCACCACCTGCCCCTGGTCATTGAGGTCAGCGGCATAGCTGAACACCGTGTCCGGATGGTCGATGGTGACCATGCCGGTCTCGGCGCTCCAGAGGAAGGCGTGCCCTATGCCATCGGCGCTGGTCGCCCAGCCCACCACCTGCCCCCGGTCATTGATCGCGGTGGCGTAGGAGGATGGCCCCCCCAGCGTGCCGAGATCAACCATGCCGGTCTCGGCGCTCCAGAGGAAGGCGCTCACCCTGCCATCACCCGGATACCTGCTGCCCACCACCTGGCCCCGGTTATTGATGTCCTGCGCAGTACTATTGACGTCCCCCAAGGGACCGAGATCCAGCGTGGTCCCGGATCGCGGTTCCGCGCGCGCCTGGGTTGGCGCGATGAATCCCAAACTGGCGAGCATCCATGCGGCGGCACCGAGCAGGGTCAGGATCGTTCGGATCGTCCGTGCGTTGTTCATGATCGCCTCCTTCTTCGTACCTTCAGGCTAGCACGGCCCGCCGCCGGTTTCCCGTCACATTTGACACCAGAATCGGTCAGATCGGACCCGTTGCGTGCAGGACCCGCGATCGCAGCCACGCCAGCAGGGACGGACACCGGCGTGGCAGCACGCGGGTCCCGGAGATCGCTGGTCGCAATACCGCCGAGCACGGCGATGGGCAGCACGTTCACGCACGGTTCCCACCCACGTATAACAGTATGGTATATTGACAATTGTAATCTATTATGATACAATACAGATAACAGACCCATGCTATCGAAGCACAACCCAACAGCTCGACACGACCCGAATCGTACCCTGCTGCCGTCGCCACGCGCAGCGCCGACACCGAACGAGGCCACTCGCCATGCTGGGACCAACCGCTCAACCCATCACCACGATCGATCTTCCCGTCGCCGAGGCCGTTGTCCGCGGCTTAAAGGCCCAGAGTCCCACCCCCTCTTTCCATAATGCCTTGGACAAGGCCGTGCGCCAGCTGCGCCGCGGCATCGTGTTTGAGCTGACGGGGAACCATCTCCGGGTGCAGTCGAGTCGCAATCCGGACGTCCTGTACGACACCGATCTCGACCTGTGCGATTGCGAAGCCTGCCTGCTCTACCACACCTTCTGCTGGCACCGGGGCCTGCTGATGGTGCTGCTGGCGATTCAACTCATGGGCGCGAGCGTGCGGGCGGTCCTCGCCAGTCCCTGCCCGCCCTCACCGTTCGCGCGCCGGGCACCGCGGCGGGGTGCCGTCCAGCACGACCGGCGTGCTCAGCCAGTCCGCGCGCGTGGCGGGGCAGCCTACCTGAATCCACCTGCCGCCTAACTGATGGACCAGAGAAGGACGCACAGCATGCAGCATTCCACAGCGATCCTGAGTACCGCGCAGCAGACGCAGCTCCGCCAGCTGGTCGCGGCGAACCAGGCTGGGGTTGCCCTGGTGGCCTTCGGGCAGCCGCTCACCATCCCGTTCAGCGGCCCGCTGCTGGTGTCGATCGGCGAGCAGAGCACCCTGAGCCACTGGGGGGTCGTCGGCCTCCAAAGCGGCGTCCTGGCCGACCGCACCACCTGGCAGCACCCGCTCCCGCTCTGGACCGCCCGCATTCCCCGCGATCCGGATGCGATTCCCGCGGCTCGCGAGCGCTTTGTCACGCAGGTGCTCGAAGCGCAGCACCTGGTCGTGCAGCTGCAGACGGACGCGCCTGCGGTCGCCGACGCGCGCACCCTGGCGCTCGCCGAGGTCCTTGCGGCTGGGCGAGCCGTGATCAGCGCCGGATTCTATCCCGACTGTGCCGACGCGGAAGCCATCGCCGTGCCGGCGGTCGATCTCCGCGCCTTGGAAACGGCCCTCGTACTCTTCGAGGCGCTGCCCGCCGCCGATGCGCAGCTGCCCGACGTCGTCGATGTTCCGATCCGGCTCTGGGACAGTGGCGACGCGGATGCCCAGCCGGTCGTCGCGCGGCTGCGGGTCCACCGATAGACCGGCATCTGGCTCATGTTCGAGACGCCAGACGATCGGGAACACGCGGCGGTCCTGATCGCGCGGCATCAGGGTCGGATTGAGCTGAAGGCATGGCCTCAGGGCGCGGTCCAGGAGGACGATGCGCCGATCGATGCGGTCGTGATCGCCGACCTCTCGCCACTGTTCGTACCAGGAGTCACCGATGACCAGTAAGCGTGCCGCTTCCACGCGTCCAGCGCGTCCTGCAAAACAGCGGAAGCCGACCACGTCCTCAGGTGCAGAATCGGCAAGCACCCGGCCAGCAGCGAAACCGGAACCGGGCATCTCGCCAGCCCGATCCGCCGCTCCTGAGGACACCCAGGGCTTTGAAGCCAGGACGGTCAAAACCATCATCCGGCTGCTTGAACGCTGCACCGTCGTTGGCCGGCGACCAGCCGAGGTGTTTACCGATTGGATTGAACTGGTGCATGCCCTGCTGGACATGGAGCCGAAACACGAGCAGGCGCTCGCCGAGACCGGAACCTTTGCGCCAGATCCGCCGGAGGTCGTCGCATTACTCGTCCGACTGCGGCAGACCTATCCCTACCGTGAGGGGGCGAAGGAGCACTATCTCGATTATTTCCTCCAAGCATTTGCCGAGCTGCGGATGAGCACGACCGTCGGCTTTGTCGATATTGTTGGCACCATCTACATGCAATGGGGCTGGCCGAACGCGACCCTTGGTCAATTTTTTACACCGACGTCACTCACCTCGCTGATCACGAGACTGACGATCGGTGATGGGCGGAGCCAGGTGCATGCGCAGCTCCAAGCCGCGATTGCACAGTCTCCAGCCGCCCAGGCAGCGCTGCTGGCAGGCAGCACGCTGGAAGGCGAGGTGGCGCTGGCCTGGTTGATCGCGCGCGTCATTCCGCACGCCATCGAGCACTATGAACCCGTGACGGTGTACGACCCATGTGTCGGGAGCGCGGCCTTCCTGGTTTCCGCCTCAGAACAGTTCGATCCATGGATGAATCAGCTCCTGCACCAGCCGAATCGAGTCTGATCTTCATGCAATCCCACATTATGGCGCATCCCAATCCCCAAAATCGAAGAGTGCTTGCCTAAAATCCTCATACCTTGCAGGGTGCAAATCTGAATCATGATCGATTCGGCTGGTGGCGCGTTGCTCGCGCCGTGGAGCCGCAGCTCCTTCGCGGTTCGTCGAAGGCTGTTCGCTGGTCTCGCCAGCAGCCTCCTCCCCGCGCACACCGGACCTGCATGGCCCTGAATCGCTCTTAAAACGTTGCTTGACATTCTTCGCCGCATTCACGTCTCTGTCGTGTTCGGTGCGACAGACCTGGCAGACCCAGCGGCGCACCTTCAGCGGTTTGTGTGTCTTGTCATCTCCACAGACGCTGCACTGTTGTGACGTGCCGCGTGCAGGCACCTTTTGTATCGAACGATTGGCTGCATCTGCCTTCTCCTGGGTCAATGCAACTAGACGCCCAGGGCTGGCGGTGCTCATCGCCCGGTTCAATCCCCGCTTCCGCCGCCCCTTGCCGCGCCGTCGGAGTGGTTTCCACGAAATATCCTCAAAGACCGTTACGTCTGCCGTATCGACGAGTCGCCGCGCCGTGTATTGCAACGTATGCTCGCGCTGGCGCGCAATCCGCTGGTGCAGTCGGGCGATTTTCTGCCGCCGTCTGGTGGTCCGTTTGCTGTTGGGATCAGCATGTTTCGCTGTACCTCGGACGCGGCGCTTGCTGACCAGCTTTTGCAGGGTGGCTAACCGTTTGGCATTGCGCTTGAGGCCACTCGTGCTACGGTAGATCCGCCCATCATCGACGACGGCGATCCGCTGCCGATCGCCCTCGTGGATGCAGCCGAGGTCCACACCATTCACGTCTTTGTGTGCTGCTGGGAGCGGTGCAGGCGCAGGAATGAGACACGAGAACGAGATATACCACCCATCGGCGGCACGGGTGATGTGGGCCTGCTTGATCTCCGCGCCTTCAGGAATCGGGCGGTGATAGCGGATACGGAGCGTTCCCAGTTTGCCTGCCTTTGCCAGCCGGACAAAGGCATGGCGTCCACCTGTGGGCGTGATGCCCGTGCCCCGGTCCTGCCCGCGAAAATGCAAGCCGATGTGTTCTGGTTTGTCGGCCCACCGGACGGTTGCCCGCCGTCCTGCCTTGCGCTCCTTGAACATGCGCTGATAGGCAGTATCGACCCGTGCGACCATCGCATTCATGGTGTCGGCAGGCACATCGGCGAGATCGGGATAGACTTGGCGAAGCTGCGTGACCTCCGGGCCTTGACTGTAATAGGATGGCTGCGGTTTCATCGGCTTCTGCCCGCTGTAGAGCGTCGTGCGTTTCTTCCAGGCGATCCGGCGCTGGAGAATACAGAGGCGCTGGACCTCATGGCAGGCCCGCTGCCACGCCGAGAGGCGTTCCGCCTGGGTCTGTGTTGGATAGTAGCGATATTTAAAGGACCGCCGGATCATGCGCTGTTCCTATGAAATGGGCGAGGTGGGGGCGACTCGCCGGGCTGGAATAGTTAGAACAGCGCGTCGGCCTGGTCGAGCGTGAGGACCAGCGCGGCATCCGTCCGCGGGCGGAGCAGACTGAGGCGCAACTCGGCGTGCTTGCAGGGTAGCTCATGCAGACCGGCTGGGCAGGAGCAGTCTTTGGACGTGGTGACGTAGAGCCGACCGGGAATGGTCGCGGAGGCGATGATCAGCGTGTCGCCGTCGAGGTAGTAATCGATGGTCAGGGTGTCGGTGGAGGGCTGTGGTAGAATCGCAGGTACGCTCATGGAAGAGAACTCCTTCCGGTGGGCTAAGGGTTCGATACGAGTACTCGTCGTGTCGAACTCTATTTACTTTGGTATATATACTATACTACATATGTCCTCTTTGTCAATATTCTAATCTATAGACTAGACTACATAACATGAGGGTGATATAGTACACCACATAGCAAAGGGGAACCGCATGGCTCGTATTCGGATCAAGGAGATCGCTGAGGCCCAAGGGCTGGACATTGCCAAGCTATCCAGGCGCGCCGATGTGTCCTATAAAACCGTCTGGGAGCTTTGGAATAATCCTGATCGTGATGTATCGATTCGGACCCTTGAAAAACTTGCTGCTGCACTCCATGTCCCTGTCGTGCGATTGATTGAAAATGGAGATGAACTGACTGGGGAACCACTGGGGAACAGCCTGCCGGTACTCATCGCCGTCTAGCAATCGGACGAGTACCGGCCCTTGGCCGTAGGCGTGCGTGCTGGACGATTGCTAGCCGATCAGCACCACGCCCTCCTATTCTAGCAAACATTACCTCTAGGTAATTTACCTCTACCCCGACGCGACAGGAGCAGCGTATGGCGAACGAGGAGCATCTGGCGATTCTGAGGCTGGGTGTATGGCAGTGGAATAAGTGGCGGGAGGAGAATCCTGATGTGAGGCCGGATCTCTCACATGCCGAGCTTCAGAAACCTAATCGCCATATGCCCGACTTCCGTGGAACCATTTTCGCTAGACGTGACTTTGAGAGGATCATCTTCGAAGAAACTAAGCCCCATAGGGCTCACTTTGAGGGAGCAAACTTCCATGGTGTTGATCTCAGTGAAGCCAACCTGTATGCGGCCATCCTCGACGATGCTAACCTCCAAGACGCCATTCTATATGGGGCTAACCTTCGGGGCGTAAGTTTTCGAGATGCTAAGCTCCAAGGCGCTCTCGTCCAAAAGGTAGATCTGACAGAGTCTCACCTTATACGGACCAACTTCTATAGGGCTGATCTGTGTGGAGTCAATCTGTCACCATCTCTTCTTAGCGACGTGCAGATGAAGAGAGCGAAGATCGGTGGTACGATCTTCGCCAATGTCGATCTCCGAGACATCCATGGCCTCGACACCTTGTACCATGTCTCGCCCTCCCACATTGGCATCGAAACGCTCTACAAATCGCGAGGCCAGATCCCCGAAGTCTTTTTGCGGGGCTGTGGGGTCCCCGACTCGATGATCGAGTATGCTCGCTCCCTTGTGGCTGCCGAGCGGCCCATCGACTATTACTCTTGTTTCATCAGCTACAGCAGCCACGACGATGCCCTTGCTGAACGCCTGTATGCAGACCTCCAAGCCAAGGGCGTACGCTGTTGGCTTGCGCCACATGATCTGACGCCCGGTGAAGTTATCGTGCGCGGCATTGACGAGGCAATCCGATTGCATGATAAAGTCGTGCTGCTGCTCTCCGAGGCGGCGGTGCTGAGTCCGTGGGTGAAGTATGAGGTCGATCTCGCTTGTACCTGTGAAGCAGGAGAAGGGCGCACCATGTTGTATCCGCTGCGGCTCGATGATGCCGTACTCACCACTGCGCAGGATTGGGCGGTGATGCTGCGCAAGGGACGGCACATTGGCGACTTCCGCCAGTGGAAAGACCACAACGCCTATCAAGCCATGTTTGCGCGGTTGCTACGTGACTTGAAAGCCGAGCAGCAGTAAAATGACGTATGAGATCACTGGCGGGAACCGTGGTCTCATATCGTGTAACATTTATCAAATTAGCATGAAATGATTGATACAGATGAAGCGTTTCTTCCTACGTCTTGGTACCCGATTTAGTGTATATCAATTTTACTGGCAGCTGCGCTCAACACTACGCCGACTGCGTTTCCGCTTGTCTGCCTCAGGCTTTCGGGCTCAATATTCCACCGTAGATCTCTCTACCGGCGTGCTTATCATCTCCTCCTTGTTTTTCACGGCACTTGGACCAATCGT
Source organism: Herpetosiphonaceae bacterium (assembly GCA_036374795.1). Taxonomy (NCBI): domain Bacteria; kingdom Bacillati; phylum Chloroflexota; class Chloroflexia; order Herpetosiphonales; family Herpetosiphonaceae; species Herpetosiphonaceae bacterium. The sequence continues at coordinate 30,850 of DASUTC010000347.1, read as the reverse complement.
CCGTGCGGCGCTTTATGTTGGATGCATTCTCGCGATTCCTACATTTGGTAGCCTGCTTACACAATATGTAGCACTACCAAGGCCAATTACTGCTCTCTTTGAGAATGTTGATGCTGCCAGTAATAGTTCCTACGATGGTTTATTGATCGGTGTCATCACCGTTATTGGTATCTTTCTCACCCTTTATTTCACCAGTATCAACACAGTTGCAGGTACTCTCTATGCTAGGGTTTCACAACAAATCCGAGACTTACTCGTGCAAGAACGAGTTGGCAACGTCTATTCTCGATTTCTGATCTCCTTAACAATTATTTGTCTCATGTTATTAGCAGCTGGTGTCGTCTGGGAACTGCGCCCAAAGAGCAGTATTCTGGTAATCGCATTGTTCAGCTGTTTTGCAGTGGTTTCATTTGCAAAGCTTGCACGGCGGGTCTTCCTGTTCTTCGATCCCACCTTGTTAGCAGATGTAGTGTTTGGCGATTTGAATCGGTGGAGTCGCCAAGCAACCATTAGTGGATATGCCTGGGATGATTACTCATTCCAGCAGTATTATCACCAGCGCGCAGACACCGAACTCAAAGGTATCGAGTCGCTTGTGGCTATGGCCCATGAGGAGCCTTCGCTACAACGCGAAGCGCTCGCTACATTGCTGGCCAAAACCGCAACCTTCCTTCCCAACTATCTGACACGTAAACATTATATCCCCTCGAAAAGTCGATGGTGGGGGTATGTTCCTCACCATAAAGATTGGTATTTAGCCTCACCTATTGAGGTTGGTATGGCTGCGCAGACACGGACAAGCCTTCAACCAGAACTCATTCCAGACATGGATTGGATAGAAAAGCGGCTCTGCGACCTACAACTTGATGCTATTCGCCGTTGCATCGCAGATGGACGAACGAGTGTAATGCTTCGTGTTCTGGCCAATCAGGACGCGGTCTTTGCCGCTCTCGGCTACGGATGGAATGTGGCGTATGGAGAGCAGTTCTTGACTCGCCTTACAACAACAGTTGGGGCGTTTCTTGAGCAAGTGCCAACAACCATGGACATGAACACAATCGTAGAAGGTCGCGTAGCCGAGCAAATGCAAGTAGTAGATTATCTTGGCTTGTTCCCAATAAGACTGCTACTTAATTTGTGCAAACATGCTGAGCAAATCAATACAGGAAAACTAACAGAGGCTATTGAAGGTTTGAGATGGCAACGAACGGATGCTGTGTACCGACTCAGCCTACCGATACAAGTAGTGACTCGTATTGAGGAAGTTCGACGTGGAGTATCTTTCGAGCAAATTGCGGAAGGCAAAGTGGTGAGCGCCAACTGGTATTTACGAATGCAAATATTCCAGTCATTAGCTGAGGTACTTGCCGAACAAGTACAATTGGTGCTAACCATAGGTTCATCCTACTACCTCAACACTGCAACCTACTGGCTAGATAATAAGAAATCTTTACTCGCAGCGGAATTGGTTTCTCGTGGCTTGGAATTCTACAACAAACTTATCCACCACTTGTCCATCATAAAGAAACTTGTAGAAGATTTAGAAACTGCAAACATACATACCATGTTACCTTGGCCAACATGGGACTGGGAGAAGATAGCCGAAGATATTAACACGGCACAAAAGGCTCTCGCAATATCTTTAGCTCGTTGCATTCCTTCACTTGCTACTACCCATGAAAGCCAAGAGTTACCAGATTACTTAGGTCACGCAGTCCATCTAGCCGGTGACGAATCCTTTGCCACATTAGTTTCTAATGATCCTGATACCTTTGCTAATATCTTCCCCCTCTACTTCAATGGCACACTCATTATGCATGATCGTCTGCGAAAAAAGACGAAAGATTGGCCAGCAAGAAATCAGCTATCTGCTTCGTCTGCCCCACTTGTTGACCTAGCGGAGTTGAGTGGCTATGCGAAGTTTTACAGTGAACTTCATCAGAACCCAACACTCTGGACAACTTGTCAGACAGTTTGGGATTCCTACTTCCAACGTGAAGACAGCGAAGCATTACTAGAGACGTGGGTGTTCATTCTTGATGGTTTTCGTAATATGTCTCTGATTCCCCATCGTGCCCTCTTACGGCAGAAGTGGGAGATGCAGGTAAATGCTATGTTACGGTCACTTCCCCGAAAACCGTTTCACATAAATAGCTATCGCCTGATAGAGCAGTATGTGGAGATCATTGACCATCCAAGCCAGTTAGTTCGGGTGATGGGTAGTGTGTACCGAGATATGATTCCTTCCATCTATAATGGCCTGGACATTTTCGTGACCCTGTATCTACAACAACGTCCGGAGGCCGACAAAGTTGAGTTTGAAAATCGGCCTGATTTGGCAGAAGCCCTTGAACGGCAGCAAGAACTGGATAGCACGCAACAAAGTGATCAGGCTGGGAAGACAAATAACGAACTGCCGGATGTAGGGACAGATGAAGAAACGGGCGAAGGGTAACGATAATGCATACTGCTTGGCAACATGATGATGGGTTTCAGCGAAAAACGATCTCCTACTTTCCATCGGAACAACAGCAACATCGTCAAGAGCTTGAGTCGTTTGCTCATGTATGGATGTTTATTGATGATGTTCGTCAGTCTATTATGCCAATCGGTGGACGTGCACAGCCTGGGCGAGCCTTTACTATCGAGGTCACGCCGAATGAATCAGCTTTTCGCACTATTATCTCTGAGGCTTTTGTCAGCCACCAGCATAGGAACCACTATAGTTTCACCCAAGGACTTTCCGAATTTATTACAGATATAGCCCATCAACTTGCTTATCGTGGATGTGTTCATTATGAGGTAGTGCCTTGGGGTGAACCTGAAGGGGCAAATCCAACAGATGTGCAGATACTAGAGCCGTTGCTTGGCTCACGTCGTTTTCAGGTTGTGCTTATTCCTGGGCGCATCATTAACATCGCAGGGCATACCTTCCAGTTAATTCCTCGTGTAGAGCAAGCACAGCAGAGGAAGCGTTTTATTCATCTAACGAACAGTCAGGTGTGGTCGGTGTCTTTGCCCGAAGAACTAGGTACTCCCCGCAGTCATCGGGCTATGCTGCGGGCAATGGCGCGGGCCAGCACAACCCTACCTACATTTGCAATGACACAGCTGGATAAGCCTCCACAAGCTACCGACTTCACATTTCGTGACTTCCATGAACAGCAAGAGTTGGCAATGGCTCATGAAACGGCCTTATGGGGATGGCCAGGACGTTCTATGTGGCGGGAACAGACACTAGAGTATTTCATGGTCTATCGAGAATTGAGATTCGCCCACTCAATGGCGATCTTGCGTGAACATATTCTATTTATGATGAATGAACTATTGCAGCGACGCCAACTTCCAACGAGGTTAGCAATTAAAGGATTACCAACTACAAAAGAGGTACAAGCGTATATTGAGCAATTGCATAGCGGCGAACTGTCGTTTAAAGAAGCACTTCAGTTAGTGGATATTTGAAGCGATTTGGCTAAGCAATGTGGATATTGCTGCTAAGGAAATGTACTGATGTTCTGGATACGAACGCAAAGCAGGATGCTCGTGGCAAACTTATGAGGCTATCTTGGCGGCGTCGAGCGCATGAATAATGACTGCACATGGTCGGCGCGCGTTGAAGCACCAAATCAGACGTATCATTTCGTCTTTGACTACCCGAACATGACCAAGCCGTAGGCGTGGGTGGAGCGGAAGATCAAGACCTTACTGGAAACTCCTCTCTCTACCCCATGATCGTTATCGCCTTCTCACCACCACCCGCACCCCGCCGTGAGCATGAACGTGGTCCGGGTGATAGCCTGGCTATGAAATGAGTCGCTTGGTGCGTGTAAACGGGCAGCAGGACCGTTTGCGCTCCTTGCACCACAACCGTTGTTCCGCCAAACGCTGATATGTTAAAGAACAGTTGACCCCACCGAGTCTGTTGGGCTTAGTCTTTCTCGTCGTAAGCTGACTCGGTCTATTGTCGAAAAATTTCAATCGCATCAATGTAGATCGGCATAGTGTTAACTGTAGTATCTCGGTTTGCCCTTAATCCTCCTTGAATAAGGAGTGTTTTTACTGTCGTTTTATCCAAACCGAGATCCTCTAATGGTAAAGTGAATGTATTCCATCGCCCTTGACGGGGCGGAGCAACTCGGACACATTTCTGCGGCTCCTCGCCACAAATCTCAAAGAATGTAAACTCAACTCCTGGTGCCTCTGAAAAAAAGATTCGCACAACAACGTTGTCTACGTCTATCAAAGGATGATCCCAGTGGTAGTAAAACGTTTCTTCTTGATTTACCTGAACAGCAGGAGTGAACTTCACTGAGTATTCGCCATGAAGAGCTTGTTCTTTTGAAAGCTCTCCCTCGCGTATGAGTTGTACTTCGCGCCACTCCTTCAATTCAGCGTCTCTCTCAAAGCTATGAAGTTCTGCGTTACCATCTGGTATAAAGACTGGTTGTGATGTAGGCTGTGTACTCAGCACTGTTGTTTGTACTGTGGCCTGCACTTCTGTAGCTGTCGCAGGGACGGCAGCGGTATTGCTTGGTAACAAGGTTTCGGTAGATGTGGGAGAGGATGAAGGACTTGCACTTGGTATGTTTGACAAACTAGGCTCAGGTGTTGGCGTGAGATCTGGTATGGTAGCACTAACTGGATCAAGCTTTATGGTAAAGGTTCCGCTAGTGGTGACATCGATTGTTATTGTCCTAGAAAAAAAACCGTCCGCTTCAACATTTATCGTAGCGTTCGTTCCACTAGGAACGTTGCGTAAAGGAAATCTGACATACCCATCATCAGCAGTAAACTTTTCGTCAGGTGGCAAGCCATCGATAGTCATGGTGACTTTCGCTGCTATACTATCATTTGTTGCTTGTGATTTGACGTAGACAGCATATCCACCCTGATCTGGGCTACCACACCCCTCTAAACTCCATGCGAATAACACGACTACAAGAAACGCTGTAAATCGGGTAAATGAACTTTTGTTCACTTGTTCTGCCATAAACGTTTTCCTTATGCAAAGACTACTTAGAGCTAAGGTGCTGGTTGAAGTAAAATAAGCTCAGTGGCTGAATCTTCCATTACAGTTATATCCTTCGTACGTCTTTTGTAATACGGAGCCTTAACAATGAGGGTACCTAATTGACCAAGATATGAAGTGCTGACCTCGAATGTAACAGAGCCATCAGTGCGGGTGTTCTTTAATTGTGGTGGTGCTATACCAATTTCAAGTTGGACTTCTGCGTCTTCTATATCATCACCAGTAATACTATCTTGTATGTGGACTGTATATTCTAAGGATGGCTTATTTTGCCAGTAAGACCAGTCAGATATGTCTACGTTCTCTGGGTACCTGTTTATCATCAAAAACATTATTAATGCGACAAATATCGAAATGAGTAATTTCTTACGGTTTTTGAAGTAAGGTGTTATAAAAGTAGCAATCACATTAGCAAGAAGATTGCTAATCACTTCCACTATGAGGATTAGAATATTCCACATAATCATAAAACCATTGTCCTTTGTCAGCTGTATTGACTCTCAAGGCTGATTGAAGACCTCATTCCCTAACAGCCCAAGAAGAACACCCTGCGTGCCATGATCTTCAAAGCGCACTCGTTGAAACCATTGGGTGTATCGGCTCACACCGTCTGCTCCAGCTTCCGGGACTGCCTCAGTTAGAGGATATCCAAATAGAGCTAAGCTTTCAGCCTCGCTCTTACCACGGCGTCCATCGAACTCAAGACCGTGACTACGCCAGTAGCTCAGGAAAGGCTCACAAAGATTGTGTTGGGTTTCGGCAAAGAAACGACACCCTCTCTGTCGGGAGGCACCAGACTCGTTCTGCCATACCCGACCAAGCTGGAGTAAGCGCTGCTCGCCGAGCAGCCCAAGCTGGATGTCATAAGGGGGTTGATTTTCAGGATATGCCTCCAAGCGAGTCCGCTCGTATATTTGGGCCATTCGTTGACCGTCGGTATAAGGAGGAGTTTTGGCGAAACCAAACACTGGGAGGCCACCGTTTCTTTGCCAATAGGATTGGAAATCTGATCCCACCTCATAGGTTCGTGATGATACGACTGGATGAGATCGCGTCGGTACGCTATCGGAGTTGCCTAGTAATTCAATTGCATCTATGTAGATAGGCATGATCGTGGACCCTGCTCCTGTTGCTGGTTGCAACCGACCTTGGAAAACGAGACCTGGCACTTCCACCTGCGTAAGGGGTTTTGGTGGAGTACCAACGACCTTCTCAGACAAGTTCAACGTATAAGTATTCCATGCCCCACGCTTAACAGGCGGCAGATCGAAACACCCGCGGTCCACGTCCACGCATACTTGTGTCCACGCTATTTCAACTTGACTCGCCACTGGCCAATACACGCGGACGAACACTTTCGCTGCTGTAAAGGTTTGCTGCCAATGTAGAAAGAAATCAGCTTGCCGTGTCTCTTGTACAGGAAGAGCTACTTTTACTGCTGACTCTCCACCAAATACGTAATCTGCGGAACGCTCGACGAGTTCCTGCTCCTGCCATGCCTGCATGTCTGCATCAACTTCAAAATCGTACAATCCTAGGTGAGCATCAGGCGGCGTTTCGACAGGGGTACTACGGAGTTCAATGGCATCAATGTAAATCGGCATCGTGGTCGTCGTTGCATCTACAGCTCCACGCAAGCCTCCTTGAAAGATAAGGCTGTTAACTTCTACTTGCGCAAGAGATTGTGGAGGATTACCAACCGGTTTTTCCGTAAAGTTGAGGGTATAAGTATTCCAGGTGCCACGCTTGATGGGTGGTAAATCAAAGCACACGAGTTGTTCTGCTGCACCACATATTTGAGTCCAGGCAATATTAACCTGGTCTAATCTCGGCCAGTAGAGATGAATCACAACCTGTGCCGCAGTAAATGGGTGATCCCAATGCAGAAAAAAATCTGCTTGCTGTCCCGGTAGAACGGGTAACGTTGCTTTTACAGCAGATTGGCCAGTAAACGCATAGTCGGTCGATCGCTGCACGAGACTCTGCTCACGCCACTCGCGTAACTCGGCATCCGTCTCGAAGTCATACACTTGGGACGGTTCATCAATGAATACAGCATCCACTCGCGCAGGTACTGCTGATAAACCAGCAAGCCCAAGGATAATTACCGTGATGAGTGCAACGTTTTTGCAACTAGCAGAGAACCCCATAGGTAACCTCTATTACGAATATGCCAGTCAGATAAGGAAATTTGGTCTTGCGCCATGCGTATTGGCGCAGGCAACGATCTAGGTTAGATGAATCGTTAGGACCCAAAACGACTAACAGCATGTTTCGTATAGCGATAGATGTTCTCTGATGCAGAAAGATTTGTATGATCCATGAAGCTCCATGCAAATAATCCTGCCGTCGTTACATCAGACAAATAGGCATCAGTTAACATCGCTTGCACATCTTGCTCAAAGGTCGCTTGGGACTCATTATCTGGCTTGTAATGCGCCAGCATGACAGGACCATACGCGCCGAGCATGGCGACCATGTTCCGTACATCGGCGACGTTACTATCTACTTGCATCGCCTGGAAGCTTTGGAAGTCGGACGCATGCAGTAAGACCGCAAAGTATTGAAACATCGATCGACCGCCGCCAATTGCCGGTTCATCCCACCGTGCTTGCCACCCACCCCATCCGAGTGAAACCTTTGCATTAGGTGCATACTGACGAAAGATAGCCATCGTTTCGCGGTACCGATCTTGAAGCGCACGATAGTAAGCATTGACCTCTGGGCTTGGGTTCCAGGCATTGTCTATGCACGCATAGGTTTGAAACTCTGTAAACATGGTCACGTAGAATGGAGGGCCGTTGGCTACGCCTGCAAACGTTTGAGCAAGTTGGCGCATATCATCAGGAAAGCGGGCAGACATCGGATAAGCTCGTCCACAACCTGTGCCATAGGCTGTTGGAAACTGCGTCTCGGGTTCGTTTGTGTACACGATAAGATGTAAGGCAAGTCCTGCTGCGTATGATTCTGGAACGAGGTCGTCTTTCCAGCTTGTCATCCAAGGTAGATCACTTGGCCCGTTGTACCAGCTAGATAGCATTCGTACTGGAGCTTCGGTCACAAGCCGCGACTCTCTGGCTGTGTCGGCCTCTGGACCCATCCCAAAAAGGAGTTTAGGAGCATGTGGTCCTCTTACCAGTGGCAGAAAGGCACGGTGCGGTCCTGCAGGTCGAGATATTTCAATCGCATCAATATAGATAGGCATCGTGGTAGCTGGTGCATCAGCTACTCCACGTAACCCTCCTTGAAAAACAAGCCCAGGAAGCAGTACTTGATCTAGAGGCTGTGGTGGGTTGCCACCTACTCTCTCAGACAAGTTCAGAGTATATGTATTCCATTCACCGCGCTTAATCGCTGGTAGGTCAAAGCATCCACCTTCTATATCCGCACAGATTTGTGCCCAAATAATGGTTACTTCCTCATGTGCAGGCCAATACACTCGTACCAGCACCCTGCTGGCTTGGAATGAATAATCCCAATGGCGAAAGAAATTCGTTTGTCGCTCTGCTTCAACTGGTAGGGTAATTTTCACCGCTGATTGACCACTATAGGCATGTTCTGTGGAACGCTGTACCGTCTCTTGCTCACGCCATTCAAGCAAATCAGCATCAGTCTCGAAGTCATGCAATTCTAAGGATTGTGTCGAAGCGGTCGGAGCGAGACGAGCACCAGACGCAGCTTTAGCCTGCGCACTACTTTCTTCAATAAGCGAAAACGATACAGGCCCAAGCAGCAGGCTTATAAGCAAAGACAACAAACATACACGTAGCCCCTGGCCGTGGATACTCGATCCTCGATCTCCATAATTCACCAGTTCACCACCTAGTAGAAGGTTTTTGAACCAAAGGCTATTAGACTACGATGCTGTTTACTTGAAGTAAGGATAACTAGCCAGACCGCTGCTCGATATATGATGATCGCGAAATTTTGGCTGTAGTGTTCGAAAAATTGGGGAAAGGAGTACAGCGCTACGATAGCGATTAGCACGAGTATATCATTAGTGTCAATAAAAGGATATAACGGGATGAATTCAGGAATGGTAATGGCTGCATAAAATTAAGATTAGGTAGCCCAACAGGACCCGAGTTCAGCAGAACGATGGTTGAAGGTATCCTAACGGATCTATCGCTCAGTGGATGATAAGGAATAACTCGGCTTCACGAGCTTGATAGGTTGGGTGCTGTCTTCCCCTATCTACTATCACCCGCCTCTCTCACCAGCCCAACGCGCCGCCTCCAACGCCGTCCGAAAATCGTCCTCAGTCGGTACTTCCCCACGGGAGCCTGAAACTCGCGACAGCTTGCGCCACGCGCACGGCGAGAACCGCGTGCCGCGTGGCGCATGTCGACGGGAACGTGACCCCGTATGCCGACGGCACGCTCCCCTGAACACCCGTCACTGAGAACGGCGCTGCTTCACGAGCTGATCACCACGCCAACGGCACCAACTGCCGATCCCCGTCCATCCCTGGCGCAGCACCGACCTCCCACAACAGTTGCGTCGTCTCCAGCCGCGTCAGATCCTCGCGCAACCCCGCGGTGAGTAAGAGGTTCAGATCCGGCGGCACGCCCCAATCGTGCAGCGTCCGCATCACAATCGCACGCGCTTCCCGCCCCTGCTCGCGATGTCGCTCCGCGTGGCGCTCGCGCTGCGGATCATCGGCGGGCAGCTCCAGCCGATCGACGAGCATGCGGGCGGCATGAATGATCCCCTCGGTGAGCGCGATCCAGGTGACAACGATCGCGCTTTCCAGCGTGATCCTCCCGTCCCGCTCGGTGTGCTGTTCAAGGAGCTTGACATACGCTTGGATCTCAGGGTGCGTCCGCTGGGCGTGCTGCAGCTCATCCAGCAGGTGATCGAAGTGGTCGTAGAGCAGATAGCAACTCACCGGAGCCTCCAGAAGGAAGTTATACGATTGACTATAGCATAGCAAGGGAGCGGCGCGAAAATTCGTGGAAATTTCCGCATTTTCCTTTCATGCGGAAAGGCCGCGTTCTTTGAAGGCGTTAGGTTTCCCGATCGGTCTCTGCCACGGTTGATAGGTAGGCCCGCAGAATAGCGGCAACCTGCCGTTGTTGGACGCTTGGCAACTGGGCGAGTTCCGCATACACGACGGAGAGTTCGAGGACGGTTGCGGACGGCGGTTGGTCCTGGGGTGGAACGACCAAGGAGTCAACGGATGTTTGGAGGGCGCGTGCCAGCGCAACCAGGACGGAAGCCCGCAGATCGACCTGGATGCCGCGTTCAAGCCGCGAGATCACGGACGGATCGACGCCAGCAGCGCGAGCTAACGTCAGCTGATCCCAGCCGCGTGCCTCACGCAGCGATCGCAGTGCCTGGACATTTAGTACATCGCTCATAGACCTCGCTACGGCAACGAGCATACCAGTCAGGCGTGGTTTGGCATTACTCAAACCATGATTGAGGAATTACAATCAGATGGTATAATGGGGAGGTGCGCTACGCGGTTTTATCAATCACACAAACGTGTCATAAAAATGTGTTAATCTATCAACCATTCTGACGTATAAGGACGAGACGCTCGTGTGCGTCTCTCCTCCTGATCTTCGTGCTAAGGATGTGTGATCGATGACCAGCAATACGACGACCCCTCGGCCCGTCCGCAATAAACCCGTTATTTCCGTCTACGACTGGAGCGTGCTCTGGTTCTCAAACACATTCGTGTGGAAATGTCCAACCAAGCATATCCTTGCGTTCTACAACCAGCATATTTCAGCGAACCATCTCGATGTTGGCGTGGGGACGGGTTATTTCCTCGACCAATGTCAGTTTCCTGCTCCAAACCCCCGCATCATGCTCCTCGACATCAACGAGGTCAATCTGCAACGCGCCGCCGAGCGCATTCGTCGCTACCAACCAGCGACTCACCAGGTCAATGTGTTAGAGCCGCTGCACCTTTCTGCTCCGAAGTTTGACTCGATCGGCATTAATTACGTCTTCCATATCCTGCCGGGCAACTTCATGAGCAAAGCCGTCGTGTTCGAGTCGCTCAAGCAGGTCTTGAATCCCGGCGGTGTTATCTTTGGGACAACGATTCTTGGCAAGAACGTCCCCCAAGGTGCGTTAGCTCGCTCCTTTTTGAAGACCTACAACGAAAAAGGCATCTTCGGCAATGCCGAGGATACGCTGGCAGATCTCGAAGATGTCCTGAAAGAACAGTTCCATACCTATACGTTGCAGACACGAGGCTGTGTTGCCTTCTTCACCGGACAGACGTAATGCACGACTCTTAACACACAGGATGAGCACCGTGACGCTGCTGCCTCGCATACACATTCGTAAGCACACACGCCAGCTTGGTTGGCCTACTCTGGTGCTGTGGCTCCTCTGCGGTATCCCCGTGCTCCAGATGTATCTCATGGTAACGTCTGCCGATGCAGGGGGTCAACTAAGCCCATCGATCCAACTCCTAAGACCGCTTGCGACGATGGGTGCTGCCGGGATGCTGTTTTACACCGCCTACTTGGAACGCGATCACAAACGGTGGACCTGGTTCTGTGATGGAGTGGCTTTGTGTTGTGCGGCAGCATTTAGCTTTCTCAAGATCACGCAAGGTGCCACGATCGCTGCCGTACCCATGCGCCTGCTCTGGGTATTGATCTACCTGTTCTCGTTTGCCGCTACCGCGCTGTATCTCCAGAAGCGCACGTGGTGGGTGGGCAGTACCTGGCGGATTATTGTGGCGGGTTTGACGGTTGGAATTTCTACCCTGGTCTTGATGCAGACGCTGCTTCCGATCATCCAACCCGCCTGGCCGTGGACCGCACGTGCCCAAAGCGTCACGCCGAGTCTGGCGTTCGATATTGGGCTGATCTTTGCCTTCGGGATCGTCGGCGTGCGCTACAAGCACAACAGCCGTCCCATTGTCCCGTACATCTTATTGTGTTTGTTTCCGCTGTTGCTTGCCGACACGTTCTTCTTTACCTTGTCGTGGGCACCGTGGGGCCAGGATCTCCAGGCGGTACCCATGCCCCTGTATGCGCTGCACAGCACGCTGCTTGCCCTTGCAGCCTATCGCGACGCCACCTACAAGCCACGGAAGCCGAGGAGCCAACCCAGCACCATGCCGCTGACCGAGTGGCTGCTCTGGGCCTTATTCCCGTTCGTCATGGTCCTGTTCGCGTTTGCTGCTGCCACCATGGTGGGGAGCGCACCACGCGCATTGGTTGGTGTATTGATCGTCGCTGCGGTTGTCCATGAAGTCATGGCGGTCTTTGACTATCGGCGCGTGACCCTGGCTCTGTACCAGGCGCGGATCGAAGCGGAGGATCTCGCGCGAGCAGCCGAGCGCAACCGGGTGGCGGGCGAACTGCATGACGATCTGGGGCGTTACCTGACCATTGCCAACCTGCAACTGAGCGGGGCGCACACCCTCTTCACCCATCATCCAGAGCAAGCGCGGGTTTCCGTTGCCCGTGCTCAACACCTGACCGCCGAAGCCCTGACCGCAGTCCAGCGGTCGGTCGCCGCGCTCCGCAATTCGTCGATCGACGATCGCCCGCTCCCAGAGGTTATCCAGGAGCTTGTGTACGAAACGCAGCTCGCAGGTCTTCAAGCCGAGTTGATTGTGATTGGCGAGCCACACCCGCTCCCCCTGGAAACGAAAGCGGTGTTGTTTCGTGCCGCCCAAGAAGCATTAACCAACATTCTCAAACATGCCGACGCGACGCATGCAAACCTCATTCTCGACTATAGTGATGCAGCGCAGATCCGCCTGGTGATCGAAGATAATGGACAAGGGGGTAGTCCGACCAGTGGCGGTATGGGTCTCGCGATTATGCGCGAACGTGTCGCGCGCATTGGCGGCACGGTCCATACCCATACTGTGTCCGAGGAAGGATTTACGGTCGCGATCGAGGTGCCACGATGAGCCGCATTCGCGTCCTGTTGGTTGATGATGAGCCGCTCATTTGTGAAGGCGTCCGCAATATCCTCTTAGACGCCGCCGACATTCAGGTGGTTGGAGAAGCCTATAGCAGCGAGCAGGCCGTTGCGCTGGCGTTGCAACTCCGGCCTGATGTGGTCCTGCTCGACATCAAAATGCACAAGCAAGATGGGCTGGTTGCGGCCTGGCGGCTGCAATCCGACCTCCCCCAGTGCCGAGTGATTTTGCTGACAACCTTCTTGAATGATCAGTATATCTTTGAAGGATTACGCGCCGGGATTGCTGGCTATCTGTTGAAGAATGTTCCCGCGCAGAGGATTAGTGAGGCGATCCGCGAAGCGATGCAGGGTGGGGTGGTCCTCGACTCCTCAGTGGCCGCGCAAGTCGCAGCGACGTTCCGTTTCGGGCCGGTCCAGGCGCATCACGATGTCAATCTCTCGCCGCGTGAACAGCAAGTTTTACATCTGGTAGCACGCGGGTTCTCGAATCGGACCATCGCGGATATGCTCACACTGAGTGAAGGGACCGTGAAAAACCACCTCACCAAAATCCTCGGCAAGCTTGGCGTGCGTGATCGGGTCCAGGCCGTCCAACACGCCCGATCAATCGGCTTACTCTAACCATCTTCCCCGTTTCCTCACGAAGATGCCCGACCAAAGCAGGGTCGGGCATTTAGATGCCAACGCATCTAGGACCCCATTATGACTCAACCATGACCTCCTGCATGACTTAATCATGACCTCGCAGTATGACCAAGCATGACGACACCGACAACCCGGCACGATACAGTTCTCCAGCGATAACGATGTTTTTGGAGAACCGGCATGGTCGGAAACCACCCTATATGCTCACCCCAACACGACTCTGCTACCCCCCGCGTCCTCGCGACGCTGGCCCAGCTCGGCTGCGCGACCCTCGCGCAGCTCCACGCCTTGTGCTTTCCCGAAGCATTTGCCTCCACCGTGCGCCTTGCGCTGATGGCGCTGATGGAAGCCGGGCTGATCACCCATAGCCACTGGCGACTGCGCCACGGCGAACGGTGCCACGTCTGGGCAATCACCACCAAAGGACTCGCCCAGCTTCGCCAAGAACGGCCCTCGGCACCCCAGCGCCACCCGCCGGATCTCAACCGGCCCAGCACACCCCGCGAGACCGAGGAGTGGCGCGTGCGAATCGACGTGCGGACACTGGTGGTGCAGTTCATTCTCGAAACCCGCCAGCGACCTGTCTGCGCCAGCGCCAATCTCAGCGCATCACTGCTCTATCCCACGCCATTGCCCGTTGATCAGCCACCGCAGCCAGATGCCGTGCTGTCGATTGTTTGGGAGCCAGGTGCGACACAAGCCGCCGATTGGCTGCCTTGGCTATCCGCTGCACCCGATGAGACAGAGACCACCAGGTACCTGCTCTATGTTGAGCGCCAAGGCCAGCACCAGGTGTTTGAACGCTGGATCAGGCATGGAGCGCAGGACGGGCAGGATAGCATTCCGCTGCTGATACTGGCGACACCCGAACGCTGCGCCGAGGTGACACGCCTGCTGTCCGAACACGTCACAGCTCATCCAACCGTTTGCTGTTCGCGTGATGACGTGGGGCGGGGTGTACTTCACGCGCCCTGGCGCGACCTCACTGGCGAACCGTGGTCTTTTCAGCCTGAGCGCACGAGAGCATTGACATAACATCGAAACTTCACGCCGACCCACGCACCCGTACAGAGCTGCCACCGAAAGGATACCCCATCGCCGCCATGCATCCCAGCCCTGTCCACCCAACCCACCCCACGTCGCCATCGCAGCGGATGATTGCTCGTGCACTGGGGATGACGGCACCCTCGCTCGCCCACCATGCCCTGCATGGGCTGGAGCGTCAGGGCCTGCTCACGATCACCCCCACCCTGCCGGGCTGGCCCGCCGATCTCCAGCTCACGGCCGCCGGTCGCGAGCGCCTCCAGCAGTGGCGGGCGCAGCGGGCCACGCCGCCAGAGACCGGAGGTGATTCATGATCCTCCCGCACCACCCCGGCTGTGACCCTATCACCCCTCAGTCCAGCCGCGCCCCCCATGCCGAGAACCCCCCCACCGGAGCGCCTCGCATGCCCAGATTCGCCCGTCCGAAACGCATCACTATCGGCGCGCACCGCTGGCCGCTGGCGAACGCGCCCGTCCACCACGCCCAGACGTTGCTCGACGGCTACACGCTCGCGCAGCGCCTGCTCGACCGAAAAACCACCCCGGCCCCCGCGCTGATCCTGCTCGATCTCCACGCCCACGAGCCGGGCTTCCCCGAGCTGGCCGCGCCGCAGCTCGCCGCCGTCCTCGCGCAGCAGATGCACGCAGGCACGCTCCATCCGGCCTGGCTGATCGGCCTGGTCACGCCCCCGGCCCCCGATCTCGACGCCGAAGCGTATCTCGCCGGGTGTCATGTGATCCTCCACCGCCCGCTCCGCACCCGCGTGACGGCGCTCCTGGATCAGCTGGCCCGCTGCCCGGCTTCGCTCCCGCCGAGTGACCCAGCGACCCGTGCCTACCAGCAGGCCGCCGCGCGCGTCCTCCCCGCCGTCCGCGTCGCGCAGATCCCGCTCTGGACCGCGACCGAGGCGCGGCTGCTGCTCGGCTGGCTCACGCGCTACCCGCTCACCGACGCCCTGCGCGCGCGGGCCACCAGCGCGGAGATGAAGCGCATCCTGCGGACACTTGGGGGAGCGAAAGCCGCGCGCCGCCGACTCCAATCGCTGGTGGACGCCTGGGACGAACGTTTCCCGCTGGAGGCCGACGTCCTCCAGTTCTTTCTGGACGGCTGGGAGCGGAAGGAGATCGTGCGCTTCTTTGTCGATCAGCAGCTGTATGAAGACAGCCGGGTGTATGCCGTGATCAATCGTCTGCCGGAGCGGATCGCCCAGGAATTTCGCCTCGCGCAGTCTCGTGGAGCCTGGGAGGAGACCTAAATGCCCACTACGCCACTCTGCCTCGACTGGACGCCGCTCGTCAGCCCGACCGGCGTGCTGCTCGTTCAGTATCTCGCCGCGGAAGCAGTGCACCAGCGGGCGAAGCGTCCGTTGCTCCTGCCACCCGCCGCGCCGAACCCGGCCATGCTGCAAGCCCGGCTTGGGCTCCACGAGCCGTGGCAGATCGCCGGACCGCTCTACCTGCTGACCGTGACCGGATTGCTCCTGCGCCCGCCGTGGGTGCCGCCTGCGGGCCCGGACGACGCCCGTGGGGTGGTCCCCGCCGAGCCGCCGCCCCTCGACTGGACCGTGCTGGATCGGGTGTTCACCGCGCTACTGCCCGCGCTCGATCCGACCCAGGCTGAGCACCCGCTGGCGCTGGCGGCGGTGCAAGCACTCCGGCAGGCTGGGCTGCTCCAGGCGGCTGATCCTGCGGCGCTCTTCTACGAGGATGGGGTGTGGCCGGACCTGCTGCCCCACCTGATCCGGGATGCGCGCTGGGTGCGGCTCTTCTCCGAACTCCACGGCGCGACGGCGCTCTTGACCTACCGTCGCCAAGCGCGGGCCTGGATCGCGCAGGCGGCGCGGGTACGAGCACGACGCGACCAAGCGCAGGCAGAGCTCAGCGCGTATCTCGTGACGGCCCAGCAGCGCGACGACGGCGGTGGCGGGAGCGATCCGACGACAGGGAGTGGGATGGACAGCGGCGGCGCAGGCTGGTTCGGCGGGGACGCCATGCCGCTTGCGCCAGCCGATGCCCCAATGCCGACGCCGGATGCGCCTGCCGAGGAGACGGTCGTGCCGGGCGAGGATGATGCGACCACCCAGGATGCGGCAGCGCAGGCGTATGTCGCTGGTGATCACGATTATGGATTGCCACCGTCCGCGCGGTCGCTGCCGGACTATCCGTGTGTCGCTGGTGATTCCGATCCGCCAGCGACTCTTGAACCGATGTCGCTGGCGGATCATGGTGATGTCGCTGGCGATCCCGCACCGCGAGCGACACACCGCCGACAGCCGCTCCAGGAGCCGTCCGTTCCGGTGTCGCCGCCGATCGCGTCGTTGTCGCTGGCGGATCGTTCGTTAACGGAGAATCTTAAAGCGACTCAGGAGTCTACCAACGACACGATCCCCACAGCGACTCACGATTCACCCAGCGACACGATCTCCGAAACCGTCGGCGACATGGGGCTCGACGTCGAGCGATACCTGGACGCCGCCGAGCTGGCCAGCACGCGGCAGGACGCCGCCTTCTGGCAGGCCGTCAACCGCATCCTGACCGGGAGCGACACCCGCTATCCCCACACGCCGGGCGAGAAAAAAGCCGCCGAGCGGCAGTTCAAACGGTGGCAGATCCCGATCGGCATCATCCTGGCAGCCTTGCGGGCGGTCGTGTCGCTGCCGGATCGACCGCGCACGTTCAGCGACGCGATCACCAGCGACACCTTCCAGGCGTGCGTCGAGCAGGCACTGACCCTGCTCCCGGCGCACCTGCCCCAGCTGACCGAGGGCCGAGATTGGTTTGCGTTTCTGCACGTCTATCGCCAGATCGGACGCGCTGACCACCTGCGGGATGTGCGACCGGCGGACTACCACGCGCTCCAGGAGTTGTTCACGGCGCAGGAGGACGCCTGCTGGCGGGTCGTCGAACGCTGGACGGAGACGCCACCGCCCCGGGTCTCGCCTGCCGCGCTCCGCCGGGCGCTGCAGCACGGGGCGCTGCGCCACCGTCGGTTCCAGCCGCCGCTGCCCTTGCGCGACGTGCCCGCCCGTGCCGCCGACGATCCGCGCCACACGCTGCTCCGAGCGGCAGGCGTCAGCACCAGTCTGCTGACCCCCGCCATGACCGAGGACTATCTGCGTGCCTGGATCGCCGAGGCCGACGCGCGGGCTGAGGACCTCAAGAACCGCGCCGCCTGGCTGACCTGGGGCATCGGCTCCGGGCACTTGCCCCAGGACCATCCGCAGCTGCCGCCACGCCGACCGGCAGCCCGGCCTGCCCCGCCCGTGGCAGCACCACCGCCGCCACCGCCGATCTCCGCCGAGCAGCGGGCCTGGCAGGAGGTGTGGAGCGGCGTGCAGCGACAGTTGTTGGAGCATGTCCCGACGCAGGATTATGCGACCTGGCTGGAGCAGACCGCGCTGGTCGAGTTGACGCCGGGCGAGGCGATCGTGGCCACGCCCAACATCTTCGCCCGCGATCAGGTGACCGCCGCGTATGTGCCACTCATTGCCCACGCCTTACAGCAGCAGACCCGGCAGGTGGTGCAGGTCCAGGTGGTGCTGGAGCCGAGCCAGGCCGTCTATCGGAGCTACGCATGAGCGCGACCCTTGCCTGCTCGTCTGCGCCCTCCGCCATCGTCCGTTCCCTGCTCGACGACGATCGCCTCGTGGTCCTCGCCACCGAGGTGATTGGACACCGCGATCAGGCCGCGCTCGGCGCGGTCGCGCTGCTCGACCGGCACGGCCGCGTGCTGCTGCATACGCACATCCGTCCGCTCGGCCCGACCCCGCTCTGGTCCGACCTGCCACCGATCGAGGTGGTCTGGCCCCGGCTCGCCGCGCTGCTGACCAATCGGTTCGTGGCCAGCTACCACGTGGCATCCGACCGTAGCCTGCTCCGGCACACGGCCCGCCGTCTGGGCGTAACCCTCATGTACGCCGAGTGGCGTGGGGTCGGCGAACTGTACTGCCGCGCCAAACGGCGCTCCCGGCCCTGTTCCTTTGCGACCGCCTGTCGCGAACAGCAGATCCCGATTCACCCCACGCCGCACGCGCTCGCCGATGCCCGCGCCACGCTGCAGATTCTGCGCGTGCTGGCGAGACCAACGCCGGTTATCCCGTCTCATGAAATCTTTTGGAGGTATCTGCGATGACTCAAGCCGATCCCGCGCCGCCGGTGGCGCTGCCGCTCTTGACCGCGATTGAACGTGCCGCGCTCCACCAGGGCCTGGCTGACCGCGACTTGCCCGATCTGCCGCTGCTGGAAGCCGCGCTTGAGCAGGGCGAGCAGATCCTGCCGTTTTTGAGCCAGCTCGCCGAACTCCTCCGGGCCAAACAGCCGGGCGCGGCACTAACCGCTCTCGACGCCGCGCTTGAGCCTGTGGTCGCGTTGGACACGAATGCGTCGCACCTGGCGAGCACCCTCCGCGAGCTGACGACGGCCTGGGACACGCTGCTGACCCGGTGTCCCGGCGGGGCGTTACCCGTATCGGTGCTGACCGATGCGGCGACGATGCGGATGGTGGCCGAGACCGCCGAACGCGTAAGTGAGCAGGCCCAGGAGCTGGCGCTCCGAGCGGCGGACCGGGCCAGGCTGCTCGACCAGCGGGCGCAGGGCTAGGGGAGACGACCAAGATGCGTTGCTGCTTCATCCTGATCCTGGTGTTCGCACCCCTGCTCGTTCCGGCCCAGAGCCGTGCGACCGTGCTTCTCCTGACCAACCCGCTCGTCTCCCGCCCGGACGCGCTCCGCGTGCGTGTGACCGAAGCCGGGCTGCAACAGATCGCTGCCGACGCGTTGACAGCAGCGGGCTGGGATCTCGCGGCGATCGATCCTCGACACGTCCACCTGTGGCATCAGGGCCAGCCACAACCACTTGACGTAACCGATGGTCATGATGGTCGGCTCGATCCCCAGGACACGCTGCAGTTCATCGGACGGCTGAATGGAAGCCGCTTTAGCCGCGAGTCGGTATACTGGCTCTCGGTGGAGGCGACGCCGGGCCTGCGCGGCACCCCCCAGTTCGCGCCAGGCGATCCGCTGCGCTGGGAAGACGATGCCCTGTACCAGACGCGCTGGCCGTCGCTGCACGGCGACCGCTGGTATGGGAGGGAACTGGTCAACGTGCCGGAGCGGGATCACGCCAGCATCCGCCTCGCATTGCCCGTCTCCGCGCCAGCAGGCACGCGACTCCAGCTTGCTGTCGTCGGCACCACCGTCCAAACGCATACACTGGCGCTCACCGCCAATGGTCACATGCTCGATCCGATCACCTGGAGCGGGAGAGAGGCGTACCTGGGCAGCGTGCGTCTTCCGTTTACCGTGCTGCCGGGCGTGCTTCAGCTTGACGTAACGATTGCAGACAGTCACGGGGATCGGGTGCTGCTGGACTGGGTGGCGCTGCCCGATATACGCCCGGCCTATCCCGCGACACCCCGCACGCCACTCGTCGAGCGCGGGCCAGTGTTTGATCCGCGCCAGGGACCAGCGCCGAACCAGTCCAGCGCGACGTACCTCATCATCACCCATCACACGCTCCGCCCGGCGCTCGATCCGCTGATTGCCGCCCATCGGCAGCGCGGCGAGGCCGTGGGCGTGGTCGATGTGCAAACGGCGTATGACGCCTGGTCCTGGGGCGAGCGCGACCCGGAGGCAATCCGCAGCCTGATTCGCACCGCTGTCGCCCAGTGGCAGCCCGCCCCGCGTGCCGTGCTGCTCGTGGGAGCCGGAAACGCCCGCATGCGCGTGGAGCCAGGCACACCTGATCCCACCTTCATCCCGCCCTACTTCGTGGACGCCGATCCCAGTCGGGGCGAGATCGCCTGTGACACCTGCTACACGCGCATAGACACGAGCGATCCGCTCGACGACCCGCTGCCCGATCTTCCGATCGGACGCCTCCCAGCGCGGACGCTCGCCGATGCGCAGACAATCGTGCGCAAAACAGCGCGCTTGCTCACAGCCCCGCCTGCTGGTTCCTGGCGCACGCAGGCGCTGCTCGTGACCGACAACGACCGCGAGGCAGATGGGCGCGTCGATCCGGCGGGCAGCTTTGTGGCAACCGCCGAGCGGGCGGCGGCGCTGTTGCCACTGGGGATGCACACCCAGCAGTTCTCTTACGCGCCGGATCGTCCGACCGGGCAGGGGTATTACCGCGATGTTGCCGAACTCCGCTGCCGCCTGTTCCGCGCGCTGGATGGTGGATCGCCGCATGATCGGGCCTGCCCGCTGCTCCCATCCAGCACCGAGCCGGGCGCGGCGCTGTGGATCTACGTTGGGCATGGCTCGCCCTGGCAGTGGGCCGAGACGACGCCAAACGCACCAACCCCCTACCTCTGGTATCTCTACGACGCCGATGCGCGAACGAACGGGGAGCGGCTGCCGATCCTGCTCAGCCTGACCTGCCTGAGCGGCGACTGGGCGAATCCGACGTTGATGACCACCGACGAGCGCCTGGTGCTGCATGGGGGCGGCGGCGTGGTCGCAAGCCTGTCGGCGACGGGGCAAGGCGTCAATACTGGGCACGCGCGGTTCTTGGACGGGCTGCTGCCGACGCTCTTTGCCCCAAGCGGTGAGCGGACGCTAGGATCTGCACATCTCGCCGGGCTGCGGGCGGTGCTGGCGAGCGGGGAGGACACCGACCTGGCCTACAGCTTCGGCATCCTCGGCGATCCGCTCGTGACGCTGCCATTCGTGCCGACCGTGCGGGCCTGGGTGCCGCTGGTGGGGCGATGATGGCGCTGTACACGCATGATCAGGTGCCGGTGCGGGAGCACCGACCCAGCGTGTCCGTGTCGCTGCTCTCGACCGTGGCGCGCCGGCGCGCGCTGATCCCCCGCCTCCATGCGGCGGGCATTGCCGGTCATGTCCTGCTGCTCCAGAGCGATCGCGAGGACGTGCCGCCACCGCCAGGGACGCGCGTGCTGCCGCCCGTGCGCGGGCCGCTGCTCCTGGATACCCGGGGTATGAGTGCTGTCATGCAAGCCCGGGTGCTGGACGAGTTGGTCACACACCATCCCACCGTGCCAACCCTGCTGCTCACGCTGCCGACCGACCGGCGGCTCCACCGGCTCGCGCCGAGCTGTTCCGCCGTGTATGCCGTGGTATCGGACGACGTGGCGGCGACCGATCTGGCGCTCTGGCTGCGTCATCCTGGGGTGGTGGGTCGCGCGCGGCACCCCCAGGTGCTGCCTGCGTATGTCGGGATTCCCGCGCCGCCACGGCCCCTGGTCGATCCGCGCCTCCTCTCCCTGCTGGTCGCGTTGGCCCAGGCCCCGACGATCGACCGGGCTGCCAAGCTGGGCGTGCTGCCCGAGCGCAGCTTCTACCGCAAGCTGGCCGAGCTGCGGACGGCGCTGCGCCTGCCGTCTCGGCTGTATCGGGGGCGCGCGTCGGTGCTGCTCCAGACGATTCTGGACGCGCTGGCGGTGGTACCGGAGCGGGAGGTGGGGTAGGCTCCAGAACGCAGGCTGACGGTGTTCTGGCTGCAGCCAGCAAGAAACCCGCCTCACCGCCGTGGGGTGCCAGACCCAGAGGGTACCTCAGCTAAACGGCGCGGCGTGTGGTGGGTTCTGTTCTGCCACGCGATGCGCCGAACGATCCTGCGCGCCGAGGCGGTGCTGCGCCAGCATGGCATCGGCGTCGAACCGGAGCCGACGATCATGCCTTTTCCGGCACCGCAGCCCGCCCGATCGGATCAGCAAGCGGCCGCCTAGCGGCACGAGGAACATCGGTATGCCGTCGTCGACGCCAACACACCGACTCTGGATACAGCACGCGATCGCCTTTGATGCGGCGCAGCGCGCGGCGGCGGTGCAGCAGCTGCGCCTCTGCCATATCATCCCCGATCCTTCCACCTGGAACGTGCACGGCGCTGGGGGCATCACGGTGGAGCATCTCGCCGTCGCGGGCGAGCGCCAGGATGTCGCCCGCGCGGCCCAGATCCTCCAGGCGCTTCAACAGTTCGTCTATCTGTCCGCGCCGCCGATCTCGATTGGCGCGCCGGCGGACGGCTTTCCGCTGCCGGCGGTGTCCAGCTATCCGTTTGGGATGGTTCCCGGGTGGGTTCAGGCAGCGGCAACGGGCGAGTCGCGCATGTACCTGATCGGGCGCTCCGCGCAGGACCTGGTCGTCGGCTGCTACCCCGAAGCGGATCTGCCGATCGGTGGCCTGATCTGGCACGGCCAGGCCCATTCCCCACCGGCAGCTGTTGCTACCTGGGTGCGGTCGAACCTTGGCCAACGACCACGCGTCGTGTTGACAGAACCATGTGCGCCGTACCTGTGGCGCGTTGCCTATCAGTTCTAGCCTGAACGGGAAGCCTTCGCGGCGGAGAGCATCGTCCAGCTCCGCACGATCAGTCAACGATGAAGGTAGGCGTATGACATCCATGCAGAACACCGGCAGCACTGCGACGACCAGGCCCCAGGAAGACACCGTGTCGGCTGACCGAGTCTTCCAGGTCGAGATTACGGCGACCGCCACCGTCCGACAACGGCGCCAGATCCACGCGCCGACCCCAGAGGCTGCCATCGCACTGGTGGTGGCCACCGCCGGCGATGAGGTTTGGGAGTATCTGGGGGTCGATGATGATTCGATCGACGGCACCGCTCTGAGCACGGATGGAGCAGATCCCACGTGCTCTCCGGCAATGTGAGGGTAGATCGTGGGAAAACGCAGAACACCACGCCGCGCTCGTGCGCTGCGCTCACCGAGCGCCACCGACATCCTCGACCTCCTGGACCGCTGTTCCGCCCGCTGCGGTCCCAGCCTCGGGCAGGTCTTCACCGACTGGCTCGACCTGGTGGAGGCGGTGCTTGACGATCTGCACGCACCGTGGCGCAACCTCATGTCGGGTGCTCCAGCACCCCTGCCTTCCCCGGCAACGGCCGATGCTGTCTGGGCGACGCTGGCGCCTCGGTACCAGCATCCGGACGCGTGTTCGTTGTTGAGCCAGGCGTGCGGGGCATTACTGGCGGGAGCAGCCAATCAGGTGTCTGACGACATCGGCGCGGTCTCTATGCACGCGTGCCTGGGGGATGATCAGCGCGGACAGTTCTTCACGCCGTGGAACGTGTGCCTGGCGATGGCGCAGATGGCGATCCTCGACGGCGCGGCCGCGGTCGAGGCGCGGATCGCCGCGGCCATCGCGAAATCACCGGACGCGCAGGCGGCACACGCGGACGGATCGCACCTCGCCGGTGATCAGGCATTGGCCTGGCGCATCGCTCGCGTCCTCCCGCACGCAGCCCCGCATATCGAGCGGATAACGGTCATCGACCCGGCGTGTGGCAGCGGCCGCATGCTCCTTGCTGCGTCGACGCAGTATCCGGCGTGGGCGAATGCATTGGGCCTGGTGTCGTATGTTGGCATTGACGCTGATTCCCTCTGCACCCGAATGGCTCGCCTAAACGTTAAGCTCTTTGGCCTCGACGGGTTGCAGGCCGCGCTGGTGTTGCTGCACGCGGAACAGACCCTGAAACGTGCTGCCCGTGTCTCCGCGCTGCGATCGATCATGACCGATGCTGGGGCATCCGTGGTTGAAGCGATCGCCGACCTGCAAGGTGACGTTGAGGCTGCGACCGGTGGTTCGATTGCGGTGCCCTGGGACGTACACCGATCATAGGCCGCCTTGTAAGCAGGCTGCTCCGGCGGATTGATATTCAGCTTGAGCAGCCATGTCCGTTTTGAACCAGGAAGCTGGCATGCTCCAAGATTCTTCAATTCCATCAAATACAGATCTTTGGTCAGGTCCTGACGCTCACACCTGGCTCACACCGCCCCAGCGGGACGTCCTTGACTGTGGTTTACTCACGTCTGGCTTTAATTGCGTGCTGCAGATGCCGACGGGAAGCGGCAAGACGTGGCTGGCCGAGCACGCGATCGCGCAGACGTTGAGCGCAGGGCTTCGAGCAATCTACCTTACGCCGCTCCGTGCGCTGGCCACCGAGCTAGCGCATCGCTGGGGGGAGCGTTTCGGGAATACAGCGGTGGGCGTCTTTACGGGGGACTATGGTATCCCGGGAAGACCGTATCCCGTCCCGTTCGAGAAAGCACGGCTGCTCGTGATGACACCCGAGCGGCTCGACGCCTGTACCCGCTTCTGGCGTGAGCATTGGGCCTGGCTCCCAGAAGTCGATCTGGTCATCGTCGACGAACTTCATTTACTGGGCGACGTCGGCCGGGGAGCGCGGTTAGAGGGAGCGATCTCCCGGCTTCGCCGGCTCAACCCCTTTGCGCGCATCATCGGCCTCTCAGCGACGCTCGGCAATCGGCAAGAGCTCGCTGCGTGGTTAGACGGCATCGAGTATGTTTCGGACTGGCGTCCCATCCCGCTCCACTGGAAGATCGTCCGCTTCAAGCGCGCTGATCAGAAACCTCAACTCCTCACGGATCTCGTTACTTCAACACTGAAGGCTGGCGGTCGCAGCCTGGTGTTCGTGCAGAGTCGGCGGCGGAGTGAGCAGCTCGCGAGAGAACTGTGCAATGCTGGACTGCGAGCGGCGCACCATCATGCTGGTCTGGACCAGACGGCGCGTCGCGCCGTCGAGGGTCGGCTCCGAGCAGGCGACGTGGATGTCGTTGTCGCCACCGGCACCCTGGAGATGGGGCTCAATCTGCCGGTGCGCCAGGTGGTGCTGTACGATGTTCAGCAGTTTGACGGGAGTGACTATGTTCCGCTGCGGACAAACACCGTTTGGCAGCGCGTGGGCCGAGCTGGACGGCCAGGCTTCGACACCCTCGGCGAGGCGGTATTGATTGCCCCGACCTGGGATCGCGAGGTGCAGCACTACGAGCGCGGTCGGTTTGAGCCGGTGCGTTCTGGACTCATCGATGAACGAGCCGTTGCCGAGCAGGTCTTGATTGAGGTGACGAGCGGTCTTGCTCGGACGACCTCGCACCTTGAAGCTGTTCTCCGTCTCTCGCTGGCCGCCAAACAGCGGATTCTTCCCGATGTGCGTCGCGTGCTCGACACCATGGTCGCGGCGGGCATGGTGATCATGCAGGGCGAAGATCCGAAGCACCCCTCCCAGCGGCTGCTCCCAACGAAGATCGGGCGTGCGGCAGTGCGCTCCATGCTCGCGCCGTCCACGATGCTTCACTTCCGGCGTGTCCTGGGCACAAATGACGATCTGACCTTCTTTGACCTGCTGGTCGTTGCAGCGACCAGCGATGACTGTGAACCGGTCATCCGCGTCGATTTCGAGGAGTTGGACGATCTTACTGAACGCCTGCGTCGCGAATCATCAACGCTCCTCAGACGAACGCGGCCTGAGCTGCAGGAACTGCTTGGCGTGGGGGGACGGCGGCTGCTCTTCGCATGCAAAACTGCCCTGGTCGCGCGGGATTGGACCCGGACCGGGAATGCCGCGGCGGTCGCGGAGATCCACGGCTGCTATGCCTTTGAGGTCGATCGACTTCATGAGTCCCTGAGCCGACTGATCCCGGCGATGGAAGCTGTTGTGGAGCCGCCATCGACTCAGCTCCAGGCGCTGATGGAGCTCGACGAGGCGTATGTGCCCCTGGTCGAGCGTGTGCGGGCGCTCACGCGGATGATGACCGCTGGCATGGACGAGGCGGCGGCCACATTAACCCTCATTCCTGGCGTTGGACCAGCGCTGGCCAGTCGCCTTCGTGCGGCAGGGTTGGCCCATCTGGAGGACGTCGCGATCGCTGATCCTGCCGAGGTAGCGAATGTCCCTGGCATCAGCCCTGCTCGCGCCAAGCGTCTTGTCGAAGCTGCGAGTGGCCTCGTTCGTTCGCGTTCAGCACTCCGGTACGAGGAGCGGGGAGGCATGGCGATCCTCAAACCTTCAGGCTGGCCAGCAGATCTTGACCCGTATCGGCTGCGGCGTGCGCTGGACCTCACCGTGAGCGATCGAGGAGAGGAACTGTACGAGGTGCGGGGTGGAAGTGAACCCCGGCAAGTGCGGATGGTCGCCGGAGCACCACGGTGCGCGTGTCCGGATGCAGAGCGAGGGCACCGGTGCAAGCATTCCCTGGCCGTGCTGCTCGCCCGCGGTGATTCGGAGATTGAATCATGGTCTCGCCGCATGGAAGAGGTGGTTGATCAGAACCTCCTGAATCTCTTTGATCTGTGGTTTGATCGATCAGGAAACGTCACGAGGAGGATACCACGTTGACTACTGGTCCACGCGTGCTGCAAACCCGGCGGGGAATCATCCGATTCCCCGCCTATATTCCGGTCACAACGTTCGGGAACACGTACCCGCTCGACCGGTTGATTCGTCCCTATCTGCCGCGTCTCGCGCCAGCGGTGATGGTCAGTTATCACTATGCCAAGCAGATGACAGAGCCGCCCGCCATCCCGGTACTGGTCGACTCCGGCGGCTTCGCGGCGCTACTTGCGGGATCGCAGGTGCGTGAGGAGCAGGGGCTGGGAACCATTGTGATCGCGCGTGATGGCACTGAGCAGGAAACGGTCCGTCCATTTGATGTGTTGGAGCTGCAGGAGCGCGTCGCAGAGGTCGCCTTTACGCTGGATCTGCCTATTCCACCTGGCGTCCCTGATGACGAGGCCCGTCGGCGCCAGCAGCTGACGATGGCAAACGCCCTTTGGGCCTTGCACAATCGCCGGCGCCGCGACCTTCCTCTGTACGCGGTGGTCCAGGCGTGGGATGCAGAGAGCGCGCGGAGCTGTGTCAGGGAATACGTGGGGAAGGGTTTCGACGGCGTGGCGATCGGCGGCCTCGTGCCGCGCGTGCGCAATGTGGACCTCATCCGCTCGATCATTGCGGCCGTGCGCGAAGAGATCGGTCGCCTTCCTGTGCACGTCTTTGGTCTCGGAAACCCTGATCTGGTGGAAACCCTCTTCCAGGCCGGCGTTGACTCGGTGGACTCCAGCGCATACGCTCAACTCGCGGCGGAAGGACGGCTCTGGGGACAGCCGCGGGCCGTGATCGCTGATCCCACACCGACGGATCGCCTGCACCTCGCGCTGTGCAATCTTGCCGCAGCCACGGGACGCGCGTTGCCACTCGCTGCGGCCCGACTCACCTTTGAAACTGTGAGCATCCGGCAGTCGGAGGCGTCTCACCATCCTGACGGGGGATCTGACGATTCCTCGCGAGACGCGGCAGCGGCGTGATCGCGCGCGGCACGATACCGGATCGCGCGTCCTCGTGGACAGCCAGGGACGTGGTCCGTCGTTTCGGCTCCGCACGTACAGGGGATTTCCCCGAGGGGTTTTCGTGGACGTCCCCCCAGACGTCCGTTTGCGCGGGCGGCGGCGGCTCTGCTGGCAATGTTAAGGCTATAGAGCCTTTGCTTGAACAAGGACTTAAGCTATCATTGGCGCAATCAAGCACAAATAAGGCTGAATTCTTGTGAGAAGTTCTGGGGTAGTAGCGGGGTTGCCAAGCCAAAGTTCTAGCTTCGACGGCTGAGTAAGGTGAATATCTTCATGGAAGAGAACAGTACATTCAATCAAGTATTTTCGCTGACAGAATGGAATTTCTATAAATTTATAAGACCTGCAGCCGGTATATTAGGATTTAACCCAAAAAGCGTTGTTGAATTTTCCATAATATTACCCTTCTATTTACCCTTTCCTCAAGAAGCAACGCTTTCAATTCATGTAGAAAAAAAAGCAATTTGCACTTACAAGTTCTTTGAAATCGTTCGAGAAGAGAGTCTCATACCTGGTCAGGAAGATGCACCAACAGTAGATATAAAGAACTCTAGAGTTGAGATGATTTATACCACTTCTGAGGAAATTGACATTTTCGGCGAAAACTTGGACCTAACAGCATACTTCGATACTCTTATGGAGAAACTGAATTTCTATATCATCGCTTATCTTATAAAGACAAAGAATATAAATACGTACAGAGTTTCCAAGGAAATGCTCCATTTCACATGCTTCTTTCGTTGTATAGCGCTAAGTAATTGGCATAATATGCGAGAAGGACTCTTTTATTTAAACGAGAACCTTCCACAAAAATTAGAAACTTTGTCAGAGGATATACTTAATGATGTTGTTGTTTATGTACATATTATTAACCAAAAAATTAATCCATTTATTTTACATGAAGAACTACTTATGAAGGCTAGGAGGCAATTTAAAGACGGATTTTATCAAGATGCAGTTCTCTATGCTCAGATGTCGATTGAAGAATTTCTCAACACTTTGTACATCAATATACTTTTGCATGAAGGTAAAAGTGATGTGGAAGCAGAATTATTGCGGGAACAAATACCTTTCATGACAATGGTAAAAAAAGAATTCCACCTAAGACTTGGAGGTAAATGGGACATAAATAACCCTACAACAGAACTGGGACGATGGTACAAAGATGTGTATTTACTAAGAAATGTTATTGCTCATAAAGGATATTTTCCGAGTTTCTCGGAAGTTGACAAAGCTCTTGCTGCGACTCATGATTTCCGCCTATACGTTGTATCTTTAATCAGAAAGAAGAAAAAAGTGTATCAAAAGCTTTCTGAATACTTCATCGTTGGTGTATGATGATTTGGAGTCATGATCGCTCGCCGCGAGTCAGAAGCCAAAACAACCTAAGTTGTTTTGGCTTCGCTGGAGAGCATGAGTACCAACTCTATCGCCCATGTCAAGGACGTTGCTCCGCTCGCAAGCGCCTACGGCGTCCTTGACATGGGCTCTTCGTGCTAGTCCTCCAAATGCTCTCTGTTTTCTTGCAGTTCACATGGTGTTGGGCCGGCTGGTGTCGGTACATCTGTGAGCTGCTCAATGAGCTTTTCGGTTGCCTCCAGATCTCCTTCAACAGCTGCCAGTTCCAAATCTGTCAGCGGAATATCTTGCTTCATATGCAGCAAATGTCGTTTTTTCTCTTCAAGAAGCACAAGAAATGCAAACAAGTAATGAACCAATTCATTTGTTTTAGGATCAAGTAAAGGGGCTGCGAAGGTCGTACTTGCTCCCAAGCAGCAACTGCATGAGCGACCCGTATATCAACTGGTTTGGTATAGGAGCGTCCAGTTTTATTGACGGGAACACCTCCATGCCTTCACGTTGACTGTATGCTTGGTCCCTTTGTCTAGACCACGAATCGCCGAAAATAGATAAACCCATCATCATGCATCATGCACCTCAGCAGGCGTGCGATACCCCAGGCTTTGGTGTGGCCGCTGGGTGTTGTAGAACTGAAAGTAGGCGTCCAGGCCCGCCGCGACGGCTGGCACGCTCTCATGGTCATATACATACAGGTACTCGTATTTGACGGTCCGCCAGAGCCGCTCGACAAAGATGTTGTCAAACACGCGTCCTCGTCCGTCCATACTGATCTGGACCCCCGCCAGTTCGAGCAGCGCGGTAAAGCCCTGCGCTGTGAACTGGCTACCCTGATCGGTATTGAAGATCCTCGGCGTTCCCCGGCTGAGCGCCTGCTGCAGCGCGGTGCGACAGAAACTCCCTTCCATGCTATTCGAGAGTGCCCACGCGATGACATAGCGGCTGAACCAATCCATAATCGCCACCAGATACACAAAGCCGCGCGGCATCGGCACATAGGTAATATCAGCAGACCACACCTGATTTGGCCGCTCAATCGCGGCACCGCGCAGCAGATATGGATAGATCCGATGCCCGGGGGTACTCGTCGCTGGGCGTTTCCGCACCGTAATGGCCTGCAAGCCCATCAGGCGCATCAAGCGGCGCACCCGTTTGCCATTGACCTGATAGCCCTGCCGCCGCAGGGCTGCGGTCATTTTCGGCCAGCCATAGAAGGGTGTTTCCAGGTACTGCGCATCGATGCGCCGCATCACTTCCAGGTTCACGGGATCTTCCGGCACGGCCTCATAATAATAGGATGCCCGGCTCAAGCCGACCAAGTCACATTGCCGCCGAATACTCAGCGTGGGATGCTGCGGCTCAATCAGCGCCCGTTTGTCCTCAACCGAACCGATCAGCTTTTTTTTTCAGCCATTCCAGTTCCATCTTGAGGCGCCCAATCTGCTCAAAGAGTTCGGCCTCGCGCGCCGTCTGCTCGCGTTCCTCGCGCAGGTGCTGCTGCCCAAAGAGGCGGCTGCCACCGTCGAGCAACTGTTTCTTCCATTGGGTAATCTGGGTCGGGTGGACCTCAAACTCGCTGGCGAGCTGGCTGAGGGTTTTCTATGGTTGGTCCCTTTGTCAAGACCACGAATCGCCGAAAATAAGTAAACCCATCATCATGCATCATGCATCATGCACTTCGGCTGGAGTACGATACCCCAGGCTTTGGTGGGGCCTCCGGGTGTTGTAGAACTGAAAGTAG
>DASUTC010000346.1 GCA_036374795.1 Herpetosiphonaceae bacterium | reverse complement strand
CCTTGCGGCATGGCCTCGCCTATCGGATGTGGAAAACGGCCAGCCCGGCCCATATTCAGACCATCCTGGGGCATAGCCGCGTGGCAACGACGCTGCGGTATGGGAAGCCGACGGAGGATGATCTGCGGGTGGCGTTGGAGGCGGCGAATCGGGGAGGGTGAGCGGACGCTGAGCGACACGCACACCTCGCGCGAGCGCGCCACTGGCGCAGGTGTGCCGCCCAGGCGGTCGCCCAAGACCCCACGGAGCAGCATGCGCAGGATGATCAGCAGCGAGGGAACTGTGACGCTCCCTCGCTTCCTCGATCACGTCCGCCTCACGTATGTGATGGACGTGTTCCCGCGTGTCGAGCTACTTGGAGTGGATGACGATCGCGCCTCCGCCAAGGACGGTGCTCGGCGCATCGCTATCTGGTGCTCCAAGTTGGTTGTCGTACACCACTGCGCCGCTGGTCTTGTCCCAGATCTTCATGCGGAACTTGTCGACGCCACCGCCGCCGTTGACTTGACCATCAATCGCCGTAAGCATAAAGCCATAGCTGCCAGTGCCGTTAATCGTACCCGTGCCCTTGTACTGTGCTCTGGCCCCCGCGATCACCAGCCACTCGTAGGCGCTGCTGTGGAAGTTCAGATCGCCGGCCTTGAACTGGAACTCGGTCTCGCCGGTCGGGGTGGTCGCTCCCTTCTGATACTTCGAGACGAAGCCGAAGTTGGCGCGGCCTTCCAGATCTGGATTCGCCACGTAGGCACCCCGGGGCGAGTTGATCCAGCCGCCACCTGTCACGAAGCCGCCATTCGGATCGTAAATGACGACCATGGCCTCCAGGCCGCCGACTGTGGTTGCCTCGCCCGTACCATTATCGTCGTCGGTGACGGTGAGCTTCACGCGGTACACGCCCGGCGTGGCAAAGCTGTAGCTCGTGTTCGCCGTCCCGCTCCCGTTCGCATTGATGATGGTCGCTGGCTTGCTGACGCCGTCGAACGTCCATTGTCCCGTGTGGGTATCCAAGATGCCCGCATCCGTGAAGCTGCCAGCAAAGTTGATCGGCGTGTTCACGGGGAAGATCGAGCCAGAGGCGGGGCCGTTGATCGTCACGACCGGGTTGGCGTTCCGCACCGTGACCAGCGCTGTACCTGTTGCGGAGGCATCGTACGGGTCGGTGACGAGCAGTGTCAACGGATCGTCGGTAATATCGTCGATGCCGAAGAGCATCGGATCTTCGATCGTTGGGTCGTCCAGCCGGAACTCAGTCTTGACCGCGGGCGACCACGCGAACGTCAGCGTGTTGCCATCGGGATCGGATGCCGTCGCATCAAGTCTGATCGACGAGCCTTCCGTCACAGTGTACGGCCCGCCCGCGTCAGCCGTCGGTGGCGAGTTTGGCGGAGCCGCGTTGAGCGTCAGATCGTACAGGATCGGGCTTTCTCCGCTGCTGGCGCGGGCAAACGCGACGCCGATCTTGAGGTACTGCCCATCGGCGACGATCAGGTCATCGCCATTATTCACCGTCTGTGGCGGGCCGAACGTGATGCCATCTGCACTGCTGGCGGCGGTCACGGTCAATTGACTATCGCCAGGGGTCATGCCGTTCCAGGTCAGCAGGCCCCACCTGGCATCGACGATCGTGCTGTCGTAGACGACCGTCCACGTGCCGTTGTCGGGCGCGCCAAAGAGCGTGCTCCCGGTCATATCGCTGTAGTTATAGAGATTGCCACCGAGATAGCCGCTCGTGAAATCGACGGCACCAACACGGGTCGCGCCATCCGCGCCGATCGGCCCGGCGTTCGGATCGATGCGGGAGACCGTTCCATCGTAATAGTTCGTTGCCCAGATCTTGCCCGCGGCATCGACCGCGACACCCGTCGGACCTGATCCAACGGTCACATTGCCGACAAAGGTGCCGTTGTTCTTGATGTGTCCAACGGTGGTCTGTGGGCCAAGGATCGAGTGCGCCACCCAGACGTCATTGTTGCGGTCGATGACGCAGCCTTGGGCGTAGGAATTGCCATGACTGTACGTACCGAGGAGGGTCCCATTGGGCGCGAACTTGCGGATCTGATTTCCATCCAGCGCGGTATTCCACACATTGCCGGAGCTGTCGATACACAGTCCGTAGCTATCGTGATTGGCGCCAAGCCAGTTGCCGCCGTTGGGTCCCGTCAGGGGCAGGGCGGTATCCCAGCGCAGGAATGGGCGGGAGGACCAGATCACGCCGTGCTGATCAATCAGGCCACCGTATCCGCCGTAGCCAACCGACGGCTCGGACCGAATGATCTGACCGGTATCACCATCGAGCAGGTCGAAGCGTTGCCCGCCGGTCCCGCTGACCCACACATCGTTGTCGGCAGTGACCGAGACATGGCGCGTGCCTGACGAGTTAACACGGGTGTAATGGATGATACACTCATCGGCAGCCGTCGTGACGCCGCCATTCGTGTCCGCCCCGCCTGCGTTGGACCAGGTCCGAATATCGCCGTAGCCGGTCGAGGTCTCGATCGCCCCGTTGCCGTTGCGATCGTCACACTGGCCGTTTTCCAGCAGACCAATGTGGACCACGCTATTGCCCTGGCGATTAGCCGTCCAGACGCTTCCATTCTTGTCAACCGTCGTTCGCGACGGGTCCTTCGGCTGGCCCTCCGGCGAGGTCCAGTATTCGCCCAGCACCGCACCGGTATCCGTGTCGATCTTGACGACGGTCCCTTTGGTGGATACAGCGACCCAGATGAAGTTGAAGGCTCGCGTTGTGTCGTCGAGCTGGAGCTGATCGGGCGTGCTCGTCACAACATTGATCTTGTCGCCGCCGTTGAAGTCCGCAGAGGATGTGTAGGTGCGGCTGACACCGCCGATTGCCTCGACGCGAGAGATAAGCATTGCGCTGGGAAGCAGCGCAATGACCCAGGCGAGGATCGTGACCAGTGCCGCCACTTTTCGGAGAGCGGTTGAGGAACCCATAATCTACCTCCTTACCAGGGACGATTCGATGCGAGCACGTGCTGGACATGCTCTGGCGTGCATGATGGAGCGAAGATCGTCCTTTCTAGGTCTTGACGATGGGGCAACGATTTAAACGTCTACGTATCGTGGGAATAGGGCATGGGAGCGTATACTGTTCACCGGGCATGTGCATGATTGGGTGGCTCCGGGAACAAGGATAACAGACGTTTGTGAAAAATGGCGTTAAGAAATCACCACCGACGGTGAAGATGTGGGATATGGGGCGACCAGCCAGGGGCATGCGCGGCAGGGGTCAAACGTCGGCAGACGCCGGGGCTGGCAAACGAGGGGAGATGCATCGGCCCGTGCGGGGCGGTTGCGGGTGATCAGGCGCTCCACCGCTCGCTCGTGTCCAGGTGCAACCATCTGGGTTAGCCGGGCAGCGGCAGGGTGAGAGGTGCTGGGGCGGCTACATGCTATCGTCAATCCGCATCAACTCCGGCAGGAATTAGCGTATCGATTGTGGACCAGCGGATTCTGGGGCCTAGCCGGGTTTCGACGACGTTGAAGTACGGCAAGCCGACCGAGGAGGATCTCCGGGCGGCGTTGGAGGCGGCGAATCGGGGAGAGGGAGGGGGAAGCTGAAGCGGCGGAACAAGTGCCGCTTCACCGGCTGCGATCCGACGCTCGTTCCGCCGGGTCAACAGTTCGCTGCGTTATCTAAATTACTTACCCGAGCTGTACGCCTCAGCACCTCCAAATCCACCGTTGTCACATGAGATGTGAAACGCGTAGAATAGGCCAAGCGAATACCCCATGTACGGTCCAACCACACGCAAGGAAGTATCTATGCTCGACTACTTATCGGAAGAAAATGAATCACTGGTTATCTCCTATAAGAAGCTACGCATTACCCTCGGACTGATTGGGTTTTTCTTGCCATTCAGCCTCATCATCGGCAAGCGTTTTTTTGAAGGTGGAGGAATCCTCGATTCGATCAGTGGGTACTATTACAGTGAAATGCGCAACATCTTTGTAGGAGCGTTATGGGCCATCGGTATTTTTCTCTACTCCTATCGCGGGTACGAACGCAAGGATGACATCGCTGGCACCGCTGCCTGTTTTGCTGCCATTGGTGTCGCGCTGCTGCCTACCACCCCGGGCCTCACGGCCACGCCCCGCGAGACGACCCTTGGGTATCTGCATCTCGTCTGTGCCGCATCCTTCTTCGGGTTGATGGCCTTTTTTTGCCTCTGCCTCTTCACGAAGAGTAACGCCCCCAAAGCTGCACAAACGCCGCAAAAGCGCAAACGCAACCTGGTCTACCTCATCTGTGGATGGACGATCGTTGTGTGTATCGTGGCGATGTTCCTGCTCATCTTTGTACCGACCGACGCTTGGATTAGAGCCTTTAAACCGGTCTTAATCCTCGAAACGGCGGCAGTGCTGGCGTTTGGCTTTGCCTGGTTCGTTAAAGGTGAGCTCATTCTCAAAGATACGTAAGGGAGTTCTGTAATGCCCATCCGTCAAACCATTTGGACGCCTTCTTGATCCACCCAAGGGGGCGCGGCGCTGCCGCACGCACGCACGAACCCCCTCCCCGCACTGGACGCACGTCCAGTGCGCATTGGAGCGCGTGGCCGAGTTGGAAGCGCTAGCGCGGCAGCTTGCGGCGGTCAGTCCGCATCAGTTGCGGCATGGGCTGGCGTATCGCCTCTGGAAGCAGGCGACACCGGCGCATATGCAGCGCATCCTAGGGCATCGCCGCGTCTCGACGACGTTGAAGTACGACAAGCCGACGGAGGAGGACGTGCGGGCAGCGTTGGAAGACGCGAGTCGGCTGCGATGAGGGGAAGCTTGCCGAGCGCGGGGCATAGACGGACCATCGTCCCCGCGTGGACGTGGCGAAACATCGTGCTCTTCCAGGGGCTGCTTGGTCGCCAACGGCTTCCTGCAACCCATGGCGGCGCGTGCGTTCCGCCGTTCGCCGTCCACTGCGCAGCCCGTTGGATCATCGCGGCATCCTACGAGCGACGGGAGACGCCTGTGCGGCGCACATTCAGTCGACCAGGAGCAGCATCTTGAAACTACTTCTCACGTCCGGTGGCGTCACCAACACCCGTATCCATAGCGCGCTGGTCGACCTCCTGGGCACACCGATGGCCGAGTCCCAGGCCCGCTGCATCCCCACGGCGCCGTGGGGTCACCCGCTGTACGGGCCAGCCTCGGTGCGCGGCGTTGTCGTCGGCGCGCCCCCGCACTACATGAGCGGCTTGGGCTGGACGTCGGTGGGCGTGCTCGAACGCACCGCACGCCCCAGCATCGGCATGGAGCGCTGGGTTCCCTGGGTCGTGGCCGCTGACGTCCTGCTGGTGGACGGCGGCGACGCGACGTACCGGTGCCACGGGATGCGGCAGTCCGGGCTGGCCGACCTCCTGCCGTCGCTGCCCGCCACGGTCTGGGTGGGCGTGCGTGTCGCCAGCATGGTGCTGCCGCCCCGGATCGGAGCGTCCTTCGTCGCGTGGCCGTCCGCGCCGGACGACCGCACCCTGGGCGTCGTCGACGGCTCGATCTTCCCGCATCTGGACGCTTTCCCGACCAACACCCTGGCTGACGCAGCGCGGTGGGCCGCCGACCTCAGTGTCCCGGCCTACGCCATCGACGAACCGACGGCCATCACGGTCGTCGACGGCTCCGTCGAGGTGGTCTCGGAGGGGAACGGGAAGCGTGTCGGCGGCCGCACGCCGACACCAGCGTTCCAGCCACCAATGCGCGTCGGGTGCTGCACACACGCGCCGGGTCGTTCAGCGATGCGCCAGCTACCACCTCATGGGCAGCGACACGGGTGAACATGGCGGTGGGTCGTGCCGTCTGACTGGGTGCTCCCCGCAGCCCGCCCCTCCTCGCATGCGGGAGTGCGCCTCACTGCCACCGTTCGGCAGCTTTGCTGCGTGGTCCTGCACGACTGGTGTGACGGTCCTTGTCACACCCCCAGGGTATGATCATGATGATGATACTTAGCAAGGAGGTGCAATAGTGAAGCCAGCAAAGAACACGATCTGCCTGTGGTACGACGGCGGTGCCGAGGACGCGGCGCGGTTCTACGCCGCGACCTTTCCCGATTCGTCGGTCGGCGCGGTGCACCGAGCCCCCGGAGATTTCCCGTCTGGGAAGCAGGGGGACGTGTTGACCGTCGCGTTTACCGTGCTGGGCATTCCGTGCCTCGGACTCAATGGCGGACCGGAATTCCAGCACACGGAAGCGTTCTCCTTTCAGGTCGCCACCGCGGACCAAGCCGAAACGGATCGCTACTGGAACGCCATCGTCGGCAATGGCGGCCAGGAGAGCGCGTGCGGCTGGTGCAAGGACCAATGGGGCCTGTCGTGGCAGATCACGCCGATCGCCCTGACCGAAGCGATCGCCGACCCCGACCCGGCTGCCGCCAAGCGCGCGTTCGATGCGATGATGCAGATGACGAAGATCGACATCGCCGCCATCGAGGCGGCGCGCCGCGGGTGAGGGCGCGCCGTCGCAGGATGCGCCGCGTGCTGAGACGTGCTGGGAGCGGCATCCGCAGCGCGCCCTCAGTCCTGCGGGATTGGGGGCGTGCACCGGCCCTGCAGCGCGTGAGCGGTCCTGACCCAGCGCCGTGTGGTGGGGAAGCGCGGCTAGGGAACCAGAGGGCTGCACGGGCGTGCTGGTCCGCGCTGACGTCACGCGAGGAAGACCGGACGCTGCTCCCGAGATCCGTCCACCCTACCGTATCGTCGGCGGTGCAACCGCACGCCGGGCGGCGCTCATCGGCAGGTAGTGCTGAGGAGGATCTGTGTGCGACGGTGGAAGCGGCGAATCGGGGAGGATGCAGGGTGCATGCCGATGGTGGAGCCGGCATATTGCTCAGCATATCGGTACAGCCGGGTCGTGGCGCGCCTGAGCGCGCGCCCCATTCTCCGCCAGGTGCGGCAAGGACGGGGCATTCGCAGTGAGACGAGGGAGGAAGGATATGACGCTTCAACGGATGGACAACGTCCTCATTGTTGTCGACGATCTCGAAGCCGCCAAGGCGTTCTTCATCGAACTGGGCCTCACGCTCGAGGCCGAGACGACCGTCGAAGGGCCGTTGGTCGGGAGCCTGATCGGGCTCAAGGATGTCCGGGCCACCCTCGCGATGCTGCGGACTCCCGATGGGCAGGGCATTGAGCTGGACAAGTTCCACACGCCCAACGCGATCAGGTTTGGCCCCGTGGACGCGCCGGTGCACACGCTCGGCATCCGTCGCATCATGTTCGCCGTCGACGACCTCGATGACGTCGTCGCACGCTTGTGCACCCACGGGGCCGAGCTCATTGGCGAAATGCAGTACGCGGACACGTACCGGCTCGCCTACATCCGCGGGCCTGAGGGCATCCTGGTCGCGCTGGCCGAGCAGCTCGGCTAAGGCGTACCTGGGAGCACGTGCGACTCGGGCTGGCACCCAGCCGTTCACTGGCGTAGCACACGTCGTTCGAGCCGACCGCTCGGCTTCGCCGTCGAGGAGTTGGACGTGTGCCAGCGATCATGCTGCGTGAACCGGCCGTGCAGCGGTGATGTTTGGCATGCCCGACCAACAGCGTTCCATCCGCCACGACGTCGGCAGCAGCCCGCAGCCGTAGCTGGCTAGCAGGATGGTGGCGATCCGCACCGCGCATGCCTGTGTTGGGCTACGCCGGGGTCGTGCTACACTTCTTGACCTGGCACCAGGTCGCGGTTGGCGCTTCGGGCGTTTTGCACGAGAATCCAGAAAGGGGTCCATCCATGCTCACTATTTTCCGCAAGCTGCACCACGTGTGTATCGTGGTCCAAGATATCCACAAGGCCGTGGCGTACTACGAATCCGTAGGCATTGGGCCATGGCATCCGTATGATGCCTCCGAGTATACGGAGCTCGACCTCCAAAACCCGCTGGCCTGGGGCGAAACCCAGTATATGTATACGGATCTTGACAACGTGCAAATCCAACTGTGTCAGCCCGGCACGCACCCCGACCCGAAACGGACCTTTCTGGAAACGCACGGCGAAGGGGTGTTTCATCTAGGCTTTCTGGTAGAGAACTGCGATGCGGGCGAAGCAGCTGGCAAGCACGCCGGTTTGACGGTGCTTGAGCGCGGGCGGCGCGATGACCGGAGCGGCTTTACCTACTTCGATACGGCCGCACACGCGGGCGTAGTGCTCGAAATCCGCTCGAACAAGGCGCCCGCCCAGGAGACGTCATAGGAGTCAGCCACACCGCCTTCCGGGACATCCATGGCGATGATTCAGGCACAGCCGTGACACCCAGCCGCGCGGCTGAGCCGGGCAACCTCCGCCCAACCAGACCCGGCAGCCCGGCTCCGCGATCTGGCGCTGGTCACGCTGGTGAGTGAGTGCGGCCTGTGCTCGCAGGAAGCTGCCGATGTGCAACTGCGGGATCTCGATCTCGACGGCGCGATGCTCACGATGCGCAGCGGCACGGGCGGCGTGTGCCGCTCACCAGTGAGGCCGTGCGCCGGATGCGGGAGTAGCTCAAAGTCCGCTGTCCTGCGGGCCTGCCGCCGATCGGCAGTGCAGCAGAACGTGAGCCGCTGCTGATGAAGCGCAACGTGACGAAACCGGGAGCGCCCTGGGAGCCGGGGTTGACCACGGTGGCGATGCGCAAGCACCTGGCTGGGCCGGGCAGCGGCGGAACTGCTCAGAGCGCGAGCGACGAAGGAGCCGAGCCTGGCGCGCGTGGCTG
Organism: Herpetosiphonaceae bacterium; assembly: GCA_036374795.1. NCBI lineage: Bacteria > Bacillati > Chloroflexota > Chloroflexia > Herpetosiphonales > Herpetosiphonaceae > Herpetosiphonaceae bacterium. The sequence continues at coordinate 26,894 of DASUTC010000346.1, read as the reverse complement.
AGCTTGAGGCGCTGGCCCGGCAGCTTGCAGCAGTGAGTCGCCATCAACGGCGGCATGGGCTGGCGTATCGCCTGTGGAAGCAGGCTACGCCCGCGCACATGCAGCGCATCTTAGGGCATCGCCGCGTCGCGACGACGTTGCAGGATGGCAAGCCGACGGAGGATGATGTGCGCGCGGCGTGGGAAGCGGCGAGTCGGATTCGGGAGATCGGCATTTCCCGATCACGCTCATGACGGGAGCCGCTAGCCTATACCCATCCGCGCACCCGGTGAAGCAGGGATGCCTCGTCTGGAAGCAGGCCGCCAGGCCCCTGCCCCCACGCCGCGAGGTGTCGGCAAGCTTGGGCCGCTGGTGAGCGGTAGAATCAGGTATACTCCCTCCTCGACCGCGCAGGCGGCGTGGGGGATGGGCCAGCCGGTACCGGACGCGCCGCGCCGCGCATTAAGCGAGAGGAGCGACGCATCCGTGGATCATCGAACTGTGTTGATTGCGGGGGCCAGCATCGCCGGTCCCGCGCTCGCCCTCGCCCTTGCGCGCTCCGGCATCCAACCCGTCATTGTGGAACGTGCCGACGCCCTCCGCCTGGGCGGGCAGAATATCGACGTGCATGGCGCGGCGCGAACCGTCGTGCGCCGCCTGGGGATCGAAGACGACATTCGTGCTGCCACGACGGGGGAGCAGGGCCTCCGCTTCGTTGACGCCCACGACGTGACCAAGGCCGCGTTTCCCGCGGAGCACGCGACCACCGGCGGATTTACCAAGGAGCTCGAGATCCTGCGCGGCGACCTCGCAACCATCCTCTACAACCGCACCCGAGCCACGACAGAGTATCTGTTTGGGAACCAGATCACCGGTCTCCGCGACCACGGGGACCGGGTGACGGTCGCCTTCGCGCGGGGTGCCGCGCGCGATTTCGACCTCGTGGTCGCCGCCGATGGCCTCCGTTCACGCACCCGTACGCTCATGGTCGGCGACGCGCCCAGGATTCGTCCGCTCAACCTCTATGCCTGCTGGTTTACGATTCCCCGTGGAGCGTCCGACACGGCGTGGGCGCGGTGGTACCATGCCCCCCGCGGGCGATCACTGCTCCTGCGTCCCGACAATGTGGGCACGACCCGGGTGTCGCTCTGGTTCCTGTCACCGCCGCGCGGCTATGAGCGGTTGCGTGTCGCCGAGCAGAAGGCGCTCATGGTGCGCCGCTTCGCTGACGCTGGCTGGGAAGCGCCACGGGTCCTCGCCGGGCTGGCTGACGCGGAGGACGTCTATTTCGACGCGATCAGGCAGGTCATGGCACCACGCTGGTCACACGGTCGCGCCGCGCTGGTGGGTGACGCGGCGTACTGTCCGTCGCCGGTCAGTGGCATGGGCACGAACCTCGCGCTCGTCGGCGCGTACGTGCTCGCGGGAGAGCTCGCGCGGCACGCCAACCATCGCGACGCCTTCGCGGCCTACGAACAGCGCCTGCGGCCCTATGTCGAGCTGGCCCAGAAGCTGCCACCGGGTGTTCCGTGGATCGCGCACCCGCAGACACGCAACGGAATTGCGCTCCTCCACCTGGTCCTGCGGCTGGCGTCCAGTCCCCTGGTGCGGCACCACGTGGGCGCGCTCGGCTCCTCGTCGGCCGACACGATCACGCTTCCCGACTACGCGCGTGGAGGCTGAACGCAGCATGCCCGCGACAGCCGATCTCGCTCGTGGGACCACACAGGCCAGGCGGCTGGCGCGGCAGCTTGCCGCGGGGAGTCCCCATGTGCCATAGCACCTACGGGCAAGCAGCTCCGCCAGACGGATTTCGATTGGTTGATGTCGCCAGCGGCGCAAGCGATCGTGCAAGCAGAAGGTATCATGCTGCTCGATTACCGCGCGTTGCAGGTCCTTTGGCGTAGACGATCGTCATCTTCGCCAAGACGGCTGCGGCCCAACACGTCGTTCCACCGACGCGCGCGAACCGCCTTCAGCGGGCCGCGCGGGTGAACTCCGTCGTTGGACGTGCCCGTGCGTGCACGCTTGTCTCAGGCACATCAACAGTGAATTGATATAACCACGGGTGCTCGTATAGGATAGGAGCTGAGAGTCACGGTGGCGGTCGAGGCCGAAATGGTGCTTTGCGCCTCTGAGCGCGTCAACGAGCGTGGCCCCCACCACCGACCAGCCGTGTCGAGGCTGGACCGTATCCAGTGGCTCAACCATGTATCACTGAACGCCTGGTCCACGGAGCGGCCATCGGCCTTGACCGCTCTCTTCCCACGCACCTACGCCATCAGAACGAGCTGCCGATCCCCCACCATTCCCGCGCCATCCTGCACCTCCCGGAGGAGCTGCCTCGTCTCCAGCTGCGCCAGGTCCTCGCGCAAGCCCGCCGTCAGCAGGAGGTTCAACTCCGGCGGCACGCCCCACTGCTCCAGCGTCTGCATCACCCCCATCACCCACTGCGATCGATGACCACCTCCACCGCCATCCGCTTGCCGGTCAGCCCGGCCAGCACATCGCCCATCTGCTGGGCATAGACCGCCTGCACCTGCTCCCGCGCGAAGATCGTCGGCACGCCCACGACCGCCTGCGCATCGTCGAGCGCGACGAGCTGCGTCTCCTGCACCCACGTCACGAACGCAGGTGCCGGGATCTGCTGCGCCAGCTGAGCCTGCACCTGCGTCCAGAGATCGACGAGCCGGGGATCGCCCGGCGGTGCCGGTGCGTCGGCGGTGCTGCTCGTGGACGCGACCAGCGAGCGACTCGGAACCTGCTGGGCAACACCAGACCTATGGTTGTCCCGCACCAGCGTGCGTCCGAAGCCGGAACGCGCCAGGAAGACCGCCAGCCCTGCCGGATTGTAGCTATTGCGCTGCCGTGTGACGTAGCGACAGACCGCCGCGATTTCATCGCCCGCATAGCTGCTCAGCTCATCGAGGACCCCCGGCCCACAGACACCAATCGTTGCCAGCGGCTGCACTGTTGGAGAAACCACCGCATGCTGCGCGGTACCGTTATGTTTACTTGATGGGGTGATACCACCAACCAAACCAGAGATTCGTTGTGGCCTTTTAACGGTGTGCCGGATCAGATGTGAGTCGGAGCGGGACTCATTCATGATCCCCTCGGCAGGCGCAAAAAAAAGCGGCCCGTCCGGCGCGGCTGGTGGTGTGGCGAGCGGCGGCGCGGTGCCTGCTGATACCGGCTGTTCTGTCATCGGCTGCGCATCGCGATGGTGCGCGTCAAACGCGACGAGGGCCGGTATGCGGGTCAAGGCCGTGTCGCCGCCAGGCCGGGGCGTGCGCTCGATCAGGCCCGCATCGACGAGCTGCCGCAGCCAGCGCTTGATCGTGCCCTCGCTGACGCCGAGGCGCTGGGTCATCCACGCGACGCCGGCCCAGCAGTACGTGCGGTCCTTGCACAGTCGAACCAGCTCTTTATACAGAAACAGGTACGCCTCCGCGCTGATCACGCGCTGGAGTGCGGCTTGTTCACCGAGCTCATAGGCGTAGGTGCGCCGGGCAGCGTAGTGCTCCCGGTCATCCCGCTCGGCTGTCGCTGGTGGATGGGATTGCAATGTGTCTCGTTCGGTGCGTGCGACGGCGACCATGATGTACTCCTTGCAGCACCCCCTTGACGACCGTCCTGGGCATGCTACACTGAAGCAACACGACACCAACCAACAACCAATCGGTTGCTGGCTGTCGCAAAGGGGCCTCTGATCTCGCGCCGCCAAACGAGAGGATCAGGGGTCATTCCTTGTAAACGGCCGGTGTTGCGTCCAACTCAATGATCTGCAAGAGCGCTCGGATCGCGTCATACCTGCCAGCGCGCATGGCGCGTCCTGCTTAATAGCGATCATACGGATCAACCACGACATTCACAAGATCGAACCACGACAGTATTACGTGCGAATGCCGCCACTTTGCGACGCAACAGCGACAGCCCGTGTCGCGGCTGTCGCTGTTCGTCTTCGCTCCTTGTCGCGGTGACATGTATCGTCGTGCTACGCAATAGCGACACCTGCGTGTCGTGATTTGTCGCCGTTGGTGTCGCAGATCGCACAAATAGCGACACCAGTCTGTCGGTGTTTGTCGGTGTTGGTGTCGCAGATCGCACAAATAGCGACATTTCCCTGGCATACGACCGAGGTTCGTTGTCGTGAATCAGCGCCAACGGCGACACGCAGGTGTGGTCCGCGGTTGTCCTTAGAGGCTTTGCTGCATCACCCGCGCTTGGTTGCCAGATGGTAGCGGCGGGCTTTTCCTGCCCCTGACGCCACGATGAATTGTCCCTCGACCAGCCGGTCCAGGTCGCGCTGGACGGAGCGCGTGGTGCGTTCCGTGCCGAACAAGTCGTACAGCTCGCTGGGCGCGGCCTCCTGCCGGTCACGGAGATAGTTCATAATGCGCTGCTGGCTCTCCGGCAAATGGGCGTACAGGCTGGCGTTGTGGAAGTCGTCCGCCTTCCGCCCATACACAGTCACGATAAACGCTGCCCCGACGTCTTCAAAGCGCGGCTCATCCATGCCTTCTTCGCGGAGCACCTTGACGACCGTATCCAGGCCCTGCCCAAATGCCTCGACGTAGCCTGCCTCGTAGAGCACTTTCACCAGAATCCGATTGCGCGACTTCTGCTGCCGCAGGATGTTTTCCACCGTGACCCCAGGCGGAAGACCACCCGGCGAGTCCCACTGGATGCGATCTCGGAAGAGCATAATGCGAATCGATGAGCCCGCGAGGTGGTAATCGCGATGGCTGAGTGCGTTCACTGCCAGCTCGCGGATCACGGCTCGTGGATATTCGTGCAGCTCGATCCGCTGGAAGCTGTCATCGTCGAGCGTCATGCCGTGGTGCGTGTTGGTCCACAGATAGGTCTCGATGCGCTGGAGCTGATCGAAGATCGTGCCGGAAATGTCCTTCTCCAGGTGGAAGAGCTGGTCGGAAACGGACAGCGTACCCCGATAGTGCCCAATATCGACCACGGCATCGGGGAGCAGCGCCTGGGGCTCGCGCCCAAAACACAGGACGCCCGCGACGGTTGGGTAGATCGCGTCCGCGACCTGAACGGCGCAGCCGCGCTGGAGCAGGTAGCTCACCGGTTCCGTCGGCCAGCCTTCGGGGTAGCGGCCACGTTTTAGCGCCTCCTGAATATGGCGGGCAACGCGATCACTATCGAGCACGTCAAGTCCAACGGAGCGGAAGGCCAGGCTATCGGCACTGCGCACGTGGCGTTCGTCGAAAAAAATGTCGTCGCTCATACGTCCTGTTCCCAAACAATGTGAAGGCGAATCCCGCATCGCCGCCATAGGTACGATTGGTCCTGCGTCATCATATCGACCTCGCTGATCGATGGTCCTCGGCATTCCAGTTCCGCTTCAGTTTTTATGTAAACTAAGAGAAGGAATCACGGGTATCCAGCATCCTCGCCTGCCACCATCTACAACGTCAGCACCGCCGCATGCTGCTCCTGGCGCATATGCTGGTACGTCGTCACCCGAAAGCGGCGATAGAGCTCACCGAAGACGCCCTGAGCGTGATTCTTGCTCTGGTCACGCTCCGAGAGCGCCTTGGTGATCGCCTTAACGCGCGCGGCGATTCCGGCGGCTTGCCCATCGCTGATCGCGGCACTCGGCACCAGCGGATCGTCGACCGAGGTCAATCGGCGCTGCACTTCCTTGATCACGGTCGCCGCGCGATCCAGCCGCCCGTCATGTTCCGTGACACGCTGCTCAAGCGCGCGCTGCTGCTCCGCCATCTGGACGATCGCGAGGCCCATGTCCCGGACCGAGACGAGATCGGTGGTCGTTCCCATCCGCTCGTCACGCTGCCCCAGGGCGTTCAACGCATCAGCCTGGAAGGCCCGCCACAGGACGCGGAACCATGCGCGGCGGTAGCGGGTACTCTTTTCTTGTAGCTCGGGCCGGACGCGGCTGACGTTGATCCCACAGCGCCAGCCCGGCAGGTATTCGCGTGGCAAGCACAGCACATTCGGATCGCCGCCGGAGGAGTGCGTTCGTGTTACACGAACGAACCGCAGCGACTCGTCCCGTACCGGATCGCGTTTCAGGCGCTCGTACTGGCCCGACCAGGCCAGGCCCAGGTACGCGCAGAGCGGGCGGATCGGGACGTAGATATCCGGCTGGGAGTCGCCGGGAACGAGCACGGCGGTGATCGGATCGCTGGAGAAATCGACGGTTCGTTCTTCGACCGGTATCAGGCTCGACGAGTCGGCCATCAGCGTGCTCCTTCGCTCGGTACCCGAGCGGGTAGATCCGTCCAATCAGCGTCCGTACAACCTGCCCTAGTCTAACACATGTGGATTGATTTTCACAAGTGTTGTGAACGTTGTGAAGAGTGTGCTATACTGGTCCACAGATTCATCCGCACCCAGGAGTACCCGATGCCTGAAGATCTGATCCCCCTGAAGCTTGCCGCCGAGCGCTTCGACGCCAACTACGATACGCTGCGTCGTGCGGCCTACGACGGTCGCTTGAAGGCCGAACGCCACGGCAACCAGTACAAAGTTCGTCCCAGCGAGGTCCAGCGATTTCTCACTGAGGGCGGGCGCGCTCCATCGTTCCAGCCAACTGGCGCGGCACCAGCCCGTGGCCTGGATCGCTGCCGGGTCCTGGCGGTGGCAATCACGAAAGGCGGTGTTGGCAAGAGTACGACGACGCTCAACCTGGGCGCAGCGCTTGCCGAGCGGGGACTCCGGGTGCTGGCGGTGGACTGTGACCACCAGTGCAGCTTGACGTTGATGGCCGGGGTCAACATTCAGGGCGTCCATCACTCCCTGTACACAGCGATGATGGACTATCTGACGACGTTTCAGCCCATCCTAGAGCCGGCGATTGAGCCGACCGCGATCGGCTTTGACCTGGTTCCGGCGAGCGTGCGGCTCACCCGCGCCGATAAAGAGCTGAATCTGGCCCCGCAGCGCGAGTTCGTGCTCCAGAAGCTGCTCGCCCCGGTGCTGCCGCGCTACGATGTGGTGCTGCTCGATACCGAGCCGACGACGAATAATCTTGTGACCAACGCGCTGGTCGCCGCCCATGAGGTGCTGCTGCCGCTGGAGGCTGAGCCGGTTGCGCTGGAGTCCCTGGCGGTGACGCTGGAGGACATTGCCCAGATTCAGCGCTCCGGCCTCAATCCCACGCTCACGATCCGGGGCGTGCTGCTCAACAAGGTCGACGAGCGGCTGAACGTCCACCGGCAGGCGATCGAATATACCCGGACCGAAGTGGGGGCCAACGTGCCGATCTTCCAGACGATGATCAAGCGCTCGACGCGCTTCCCCGAGTCGCAGGGGTTGAACCAGAGCATCCTGCGCTACGATCCCCACAGCGACGGGGCGAACGCGTACCGACGACTCGCGGAGGAGGTGATCCGTGGCTGGCAATAAGAAGCAGTTCATTCGCCGGAGCACGCTACCGAGCGTCGCGACCGCCGACGACTTCGAGGAGCGGTTTGCGCGCCAGGTGGAAACCCGGCGACACCACCCGATCGATCTGCCGATCGAGCTGATCGATCCCAGCCCATTCCAGATCCGCCGCACCTTCGGCAACATCTCCGAGTTGGCCGAGGCGATGCGCATCCACGGCTTTACCAGCCGCCTGTGGGTGCGCGAGCATCCGACCGCACCAGGGCGCTATCAGCTGATCTTTGGCGAGCGACGCTTGCGGGCCGCGCGCGAGGCGAGAATCGCGGTGATCCCCTGTGAGGTAACGCAGTTCGCCGATCGGGAGCTGGTCGAGATCGGCCTGATGGAAAACCTTCAGCGCGAGGATCTGGACCCGCTGGAAGAAGCGCACGGGTTGCAGCGCTTTATGGACGAGTTCGGCTACAGCTACCGGGATCTGGCCGAGCGGATCGGCAAAGATAAGGGCTACGTCGAGAACCGCCTGCGGCTGCTCCGCATGCCGGAGGATATTCAGCAGATGGTGATCGCCCGGCCCGAAACCATGAGCGCGGCGCGGGAGGTGGTCCGGCTCCCGACGGCAGAAGCCCGCGCCCCGTTGATTGACGGGCTCGTGCAGGACGGTCTTTCGTTCAAAGCGACACGGGCCATTGTCGATGCGGCCTTGACAAAGCCGGAGGAGGCACCAGCGATCGTCGCGCGCCATGTGGCCCAGCAGCGGACGACGCCGGACCGTGCGCCAGGCCTGTCCGATCGGGTCGCTCGCGATCTCCAGCGTGATTGGACCGGGATGGCGGCGACGGTCGAGCGGTGGGAGGCGCGGCTGGGCGAGTTAACACCGGAGCAGCGTCGTCTCCTTCAGCAGCAGATCGATCAGGTGTTGACGGTCTTGGAGCGTCTTACGGAGCAACTGCGCTACGTGTCTGTACGTACAGACAGTATTGACATAATGAAATGACTCGTTGAATGGATGAAGGTGTCTGTACGTACAGACAGCGGGCGTGTCGGGCTTAGAGGAGATCGGCAATGCAGGATCAGCAGGAGAGCAACGCCCTGGACGAACAAGAGTCCAGGGCCTTGGTGAATCTCCTAGCCCGCCTCGGCCCGCTGCGCCGCGCGCTTGGCCTGCTGCTGCGTGGTCGTCACCGACAGCGCGTACACCGTGATCCCGGCGTGGCGCGGCTCGTAGGCCGGGGAGCCCTCGATGATCAGCACGTCTTCGGCACACACGGTTGTGTGAGCCGACGTGCCGGGATATAATGTACCGTCAGCCGCGTGTTGGACCAGGGCGAGGGGTCGGTGGGCACACACAACGCAATCCAATTCATCGCGCTCCAGGTCGCGACCCTGTTTGTCAGTGATGCCACTGGGCGGCTCCGCTCCATCAATGAACCGGGCTCTGCGGAAGCAGCGTTCGATCCAGCCCCGCGTTTTTTTATGGGACGGACGCTGGAGGGGAACATCTGGCGCTTCCGGCATGACCTGCCCGTCGATCTGGTGCGTGAGCTGGAGCAGCTCTGTCGCTCCGAGCCCGTCGCAGCGAACCTGACCGACCCGCCGCAGCATGCGGTGGCAATCCGGGCGGCGTTGCACGCGCACGCACCGATCACGCATGAGGAGTGCGGACCCGCCTACTGGATTCCCGACCAGGTCCAGCTACCAGCAGGCGTGGTACTGGTGTCGGCGGCAAACGCGCACCTGCTGGCAGCGAACTTTCCCTGGAAGCGCACCTCGCTGGCGGATGCCACGACGGGACCACTCCTCGCGGCGGTCGTGCAGGGCCAGGCCGTGTCCATCTGCTATTGTGCCCGCCTCACGCCACTCGCAGCGGAGGCCGGTGTTGAGACGGTGGCAGCCGAGCGCGGTCGTGGCTATGCAAGTGCGGTGGTCGCTGGATGGGCATGCACCGTGCGGCAGCGTGGACTCATCCCACTCTACAGCACCTCCTGGGAGAACCGGGCGTCACAGGGCGTTGCGCGCAAGCTGGGGATGGTCTGCTACGGTGAGGATTGGTCCATCACGTGAATCTGGCAAGCCAGATCGCTGCGGCTGGATAGGAGGTCGTCGAGGAGGCGCTAGCGCACTATCTCGCACCCGCACGCAGTAGAACTCGACATAATCCAGCCGATTCAATCGTCATCATCACACGCATGCCCAGGACAACCAGGGTCCTGGGCATCATGCATCTCCCAAGCTATCGCACTACCCCGCCGCCTCGGCCCGCTGCGCCGCGCGCTTGGCCTGCTGCTGCTTTTTCGTCGTCACCGACAGTGCGTATACCGTAATCCCGGCGTGGCGCGGCTCATACGCCGGGGAGCCCTCGATGATCAGCACATCCTCGGCATCTTTCACCACCCCGGCCACTTTGTTCCACTGCTTCTTCGCCACCAGCACGAGGTACGTCGTCTCCTTCGGCGAGACGCAGCACTGCCTCGATGGGCCGGGAAGGTGCTGCGCTCACGGACCATGAAGGGGGTCAGCCGGGCGAACCAGGCCTTCCGCCTGGCCGCGGTATCGCTGATTCGCACCGATACCGCGGTCGGGGCCTATGTTCGGGCAGCGCGTGCCCGGAAGGGACTACGGCAATTGTGGCGACGGCGCATAAGATCGCGCGTATCGTCGACCACCTCCTGAAGTATGGCGATCCGTATCGGGAAGAAGCCGCCGCGGTGTACGAGCACCAGCGCCGGGAACGGGATCTGCGCCAGCTCAGCCGACGCGCAGCGAAGCTGGGGCACACCCTCACACCGACCGTTCAGACAGCATCCGACGCAATGCCGGAGATCAGGAGAACGAGCGTTTCTCGGGAGCACCTTGTGGGACGGCAGCCTTAGTGACCAGGCACGCACTACGACGTCAACCGGCACGCACACGTCATCGGGTGTGCTGCGCCTCCACAGCTGCTTGCCACGAGCCAGGCACGCGCATCCCGATGCAGGGTTGCTCACTCACCCCGTTGTGACGGTATCTGACACCCGACCGTGCTACGATTATGGCACGACCAACCGATAAGGAGGAAAGCCATGCTCGCTCTCACCAACACGCGGCCTGCCACCAAGCTGACCATCTGGGCTGGACGGATTCTCAGTGCCCTCGCGATTCTGTTTCTGGCCTTCGACGCCATCAGCAAGGTGCAGCACCTTGCACCTGCCATTGAGGCCACCACGCGGCTCGGCTATCCTGCCAGCTTGGTCGTCACCATCGGCCTGATCGAGCTTGCCTGCCTGGCGGTGTACACGATCCCGCGTACCGCTGTACTTGGGGCGGTCTTGCTCACCGGCTACCTCGGCGGTGCCATCGCGACCCAAATGCGTGCCGAGGCAGCGCTGTTTGCGGTTATCTTTCCGATGATGATTGGTGCGCTCATCTGGGGTGGACTGTTCCTGCGTGATGCCCGGCTGCGCGCGCTCGTGCTCCTGCCCTAGGAGCGCACAAGGCACCATAACCAGCCTCAATCGTATCCCGTTGCCTCCCTATCTGATTACGAGATTGGGTAGGTATGCGGAAGGCAAGGTTGGAGACAAGAAAAATCTGGAGCGCATCGTGGACCCCGACCGATCTGATGGCAGGGCTAACCCAGCGCAGGGGATGTCAATGGATCAGGGGAAGACGACACGGTTGGGGTGGCACAGGCGAGACGGCGCAGCGTGACCTGCATCAGGGTGAGCTGGAGATTGGATTGCTGGAGCATACGCACGTGGAGCAGCGATGCCAGCTGGCATCGCTGCTCCGTTGTGTGAAGCTATCATCACCTGCTGCTATAGGACGAGCACGTCCTGCATGTTCTCGTTACAGGTAACCTGTTTGGAGGCGTGTGAGTAGATTCGGATGTTCGTTGCCGTCCAACCGGGCGCGCGCCGCGGAACGAGGCACGAGTCCGGCGCGCAGGGCCGGGCGGTGCCGCGCCTGACCGCGCAGCGGTGTCCGCTGCAGCGCGGTGGTAGGCGGAGCGCAGCGACGCAACAACGCGCGAGCGCGCGACCCACACCTAGAGCGACGCGCCTGCTACGCGAAAAGAACGTCGAGTTTGCACGCATTTTCGCCACGTTCACAGGCGTCGCTTGGAGCGCTTGGTTCGGCTGCATCTCTCGTTGGCTTGCCGCTCATGGGTTACGGATTCAGCAGTAAAATAACTCCTCCACCTCTACGGCCAACGATCAGCGACAGCGCCGACGATCGCGCCGCCGACGCCGACGCCGACGCCGACGCCGATCCCGCCCGCGCCGAGGCCGGTCCCGACCACCCCGCCACACGACACCTGCGATGCCGCCTATCCGACGGCCTGCATCCCCGCGCCGCCGCCCGATCTGGACTGTGGTGATATTCGCCACCGCAACTTCCGCGTGCTGCCGCCCGATCCGCACCGCTTCGACGGTGACAACGACGGGATCGGGTGTGAGAGGTAGCACACCGAGCCCTATGATCCTTTACATATAGCTGTCTATTAGATGGCAGACTGTTCCTTGGTCAGTGCTCGCTTCCCAGCCCTCCCCCACACCGACTCGACATGGCTTCCTCTGTTCCCTATACTTTTTGACAGTCCTGCGCGATCTTCTTCCGCCCAGCAGCTATGCACGGGGACCGTCTCTTCGCGCGATGCCACACCAGCGTGGTCGAGCATCACCGTATCTTCGCTACAGTCCAGCTTCGCTCAAGGGGACTCCACATGGGGAAACGACACCAGGCACCGGCATCTGAAGCATGGAAACAGTTAGCGTTGCGCTTCCGGTGGCCGGAACAACGCAGCTACGAAATTATCCGCCCCGTGGTGTTATTTGGCGATTCGGCTGAAGAACGGGCGCGTGAAACGGGGGAGCCAGTCCGGACACTCTATCGCCATCTGCAACGCTTTGGCACTGAGGGTTTTGCCGGTCTCACTGCTGCTGCGCATCGACCGGCACCACGGGCCCTCCCGCCCAACGTCCGGCAGTTGATCGTCGATCTGAAAGGGGAGCATCCCGATCTGAACCCCAATGAGATCGCACGCATGTGTCATGCCCAACTCAACTACCGTCCCGGTGCGCGGACGATTAAGCGCGTGCTGGCTGAAACCCCGCCGGTCCCACCAGCGCAGCGGCGGTATCCGCCCTTTCATGCGATGTCACCGGTAGATCGTCGGCGCGCGATCATCCAACTCCACATCGAAGGCTGGGGCAAACAGTCCATCGCGGCGTATTTGTGCACGAGCCGTCCGACGATGGATGCGATCTTGAAGCGCTGGGCGACGGAGAACTTAGCGGCCCTGGTGCCCCGTTCGCATGCGCCGAAACGGCGCGTCCGCAAGGTCACGCTGAAGGTGCTGCTGACCATCCGCCGCCTCCAAAAGAATCCCCGCCTGGGGGCTTTCCGCATGAGCGCTGCCCTCAAGCAAGCATTGGGGGTCAAGCTGAGTCCGCGCCAGTGTGGACGCATTATGGCGCTGAATCGGGCGATCTATCACCAGCCACGCGCCCCAAAGCAGCCGCATGAACCACAAGAGATGCCCTTTCAAGCGACACGAAGACATCAATATTGGAGCATTGATATACGATATTTGGATATGTGTAGGTTAGTCGGTGGAATGATGTATTGTATTACGATCATGGATAATTATAGTCGTGCGGTGTTGGCAAGTGTCGTGACACGATCGCAAGATTTGACCACCTACCTCTTCGTATTCTTTCTCGCTGTTCGGAATCATGGCGTACCGGAAGCGATTGTCACGGATGGTGGTGCGGTCTTTCGGGCCAAGAAAGCGCTTGAAATTTATCATGCGTTAGGAATTCGGAAAGAGCAAATTGATAAACGGCAGCCCTGGCAGTCCTACATTGAAATAGTCTAAACGCAACTGATAAAATTTGATCTGTTCACTTTCCGGGGACGTGGGGATCACGTACCGGATCTCCACGTCCTCCTCCGTCACCACCACCCGGTCCACTAACAACTCAATCAGTTGCCGTTTTTGCGCGAAGGTTGCCTGATCTACCCCCATCCGTACGCGCCGACAAAAATCCTCAATCGAGGTACTAATTGCGGCGAGGTTCGCCTGCTGCGCCGCTTGTGCTTCCAGGTGCCGGATCTGCGTGTCGAAGCTGTGTTGGCGCTGCTCGATGTCGTGCCGTCGACGGCGATATTCCTCCAACGGTATCACCTGGTCGAGATAGGCCATCGTTAACCGCTCGACTTGTTGACTCAGGTGGGCGTGTGCGTTGCGCAACCCAGGGCGCCGCGCCAGCACCTCCTGGGGCAGCCAGTCTCCTGCTTGCGCCCGATACAAGGCTTCTTGGATCACCTCAGGCTGCAGGAGCAACGTACACAGGTCTTGCCACACCAACGTGTCGAGCTGGGCCGCCGGAATGTAGCGGGATCGACACTTCGTATCGCGCGCCACGACGATAGGATTGCCTTTCCCGAGACATACGTAGTAGCGCAGGTGCTTGCGCGCGCAGCCCATACACGCGCGCTGGCACACGCCACAGCTTACCAAGGCACGCAACAAATACTCATACGCCGTATTGTGCCGCGTGGCCCAGCGCTGATTTTGGGCTAACTTGGCTTGGACCTGGTCAAACACCTCCTGCGTGACGATGGCCGGAATATGCGCGACCAGAGTCCAGTCACTCGGTGGGGTGATGCGCGTCGAGCGGGCGGGTGGCGGGACCGGCCGCGTTGGCGACTGGCGCGTGCTGACCGCGCGTGTGCGCATCCGTCCGGCATACACCACGCCGGTGTACACCGGGTTGCTGAGGATGCCGTGGAGCGTACTCGCATTCCAGCGGGCTTTGCCATACGGCGAGGGAACGTCCAGCTGCGTCAACGCTTTCGCGAGGCCGAGCAACCTGCCCGGTTCGGTGGTGTAGCGGGTAAAGATCTCCGCGACGAGCGGCGCGGTCATGGGGTTTAACTGTACGCCACGGGGGTCGCGCGGAGTATCGGGATCGACGAGGTAGCCATAGGGCGGACGACTCCAGGGCAACAAGACCCCAGCCCGGAGCTTGGCCTGCCGACCACGCCACATCCGTTCGGCAATCAAACTGCGCTCATATTCGGCGACCGCGCCCCGAATCTGCAACACGAGTTGGTCATGCGGATCATGGGTCATGGCCCGCTCCACAAACATGACCGCGCACCCAGCCTGAGTCCACTCCTCTAACAGCAAAACTTGGTGGACATAGTTGCGCGCCAAGCGATCGGGTGCCGTCAGGAGCAGATGGGTATAGGTGGCCCGCGCAATCTGATCGCGGAGCCGTGCCAGCGCAGGACGTGCCAACGTCGCACCACTATAGCCATCGTCACAGAAGATGTCCGCCTCGGCGATACTCCACTGCTGCTCGGCCGCGTAGGCACGTAAGCGCACCAGCTGCTGGTCAAGCCCCTGGTTCTGGGCTTGGCGCGGGGTCGAGACTCGTACATACAGAGCCAGGCGCATAAGTGGCCTCCTGTGCGTCATGCGTGCGAGTGAGGTTCGTCGCTGGCTGGGACGGTCGGTCCACGGTCCATGTCAGCAGCGCTTGATAGGCCTGGGCCCACCGCTGCGTTGCGGGTCCTCGGTCGACGAACTGTTGCCGCACCCGCCATGGTCGTGCTTTCATCGGTACCTCCCTGCTGATAGGTTTCAGCACGAGGATACCGCGATGGTGGGATAGGTGGTTGCGAACGATACCAGCGCAACGTAAGCCGGACGAAGCGGCTCAGGCAAAATTTATCATTTGCAATTAGACCATTGAGGCGCTGTTCAGCATCCAGCGCAGAATGGCCGACGCGCAGTTCGAGCAGGCGACGATGTGGGAGGCCGTGCTGGATGCCCACGCGCGCTGGGTGGCTGACTACAATTATCAAGAGCATTTTGCGCATCAGCAGCGGGAGGATGGACGCCGGAGCCCGTTTCAGGTGCTTGCGTGGGTCCGTGGGCGGGTCTATAGCGAAGCTGAGCTGCACTATGTCTTTTATTCCACGCGCACCCGCCGACGGGTTGATCGGCTTGGCTACCTGCGCTTTCGTAATTGGCGGATTTATGCTGAGGCTGGCTTAGCCCAGGAGGGCGTGATCGTCTGGTTATATGCAGAACATATGACGATTGTGTTTGATGAGATGACGCTGGCCCACTATACGGTCAACTATCAACCGGATCACAAACATCCCCGCAGTATTGCCAACCCACAGCTCTATGATACGCCATATCGCTCACCCCAACTTCCTCTCTGGGAATTGAGCGATGAAGAATGGAAAAAAGCGTATCCATTGCCTCTTTACGTCGTCCGCAAAAAGGTGACGGAACAAGCGGAACGAGTGCAACTGGCTCTACCACTGGATACTGCTGTCTAGGACGAGCAAGGTGATTGGTTATTTAATGGACAGCTATAAAGCATATCGCTCAGTGTGCAACGGACGGCCCTGGCGACTCGGCTTTAACCTTTTCATCCCAGCACCATTGTCTTAGTCGAGGCGACCAATAGTGGCCCGCTGGTGCAGCGCCTTACAACACAGGGCTTGCGGGTATCACCGATTATCGTGATTTCGCTGCTGGTGCGCCCATTGCTAGCGAGATAGAGAGGTCATCCTCGCCAAACCTCGCCAACCATATGTCCCGTATACCTGGACTATGACTGGCAGGTCCGCCGGTGCCCGTGTTGCAGCACTGACCCTCGTGGCGTACCATACCCATCTTCGCTGAGACAACATAGTGAATGGCGGCAGAGCTGGAGCGATCCCGTGCGCAGCTTCTGGCTCACTGTTCCGCATCGCTATGCCACCGAGATCTACGTGACCTCTGGCAGCGCCGTGATTCTTGCCACACCCTTGTGATCATCAACATATGCAGGATGCATCACAACACAAGCAGGCACATTGCCTGCTTGTGTGCGTGGTTGGGTGCGCTTTAGCGCTGCGGAATCTCGATATGATAGGCCGGATCTTTGGGGGGCTGAAGAAAATTTGATATCAGTCTATCTTTGATGGCAGCCTTGATAGCTTCGAGAAAAGCGGCGTGGTTGGCGATCGAGATAGGGTCAATATCGATCACGCCAAGGACACTGTGATCACCACTGTGCTTCGAAACGAGACCGGCACCTATCTGCTCGATCGCCGCCGCCATATCCGCAAGAATTTCGGCGCGAGTCTTACCCGCCGCCAGTGACCTCTCATACACGCTGATCACCTCGTTGCCAGCCGGACCGTAGAGGCCTCGCTGGTGGGCCACGCCTTTCTTGCCGATGTTGTTGTACATGGCTCGCGCCTGATCTTCGGGCCTACGGTACGTGCTGGTGATCGTCGCGGCCGCATTACCACTCTTCACCAGCACCTTCTCAAGCACCCCCCACGAGTGGGGGGTCACAACTGCACGATTCGCTTTCTCTCCAAAGCTGATCGTAGGGCCTCCCTTTGAGCCGGGTTGGGGAGGCTGCGGGGCTGTGAGCAAGCTGCCTGGGGGGTATGGGGCATTGATACTCCACATGTGGGGCGAGTTGCTAGGGAATGCGCCGGGTTGGTCGAGCATCTGGGTTGCAAAGCCCCGATTACTCCAACTGCCCAAACTACCAAATGGGGTGCTGAGACCTGGCATCTGAGCCGAAAAGGCCCAGCCGGCGAAGCGCGTTGGATCGTACAACTGGCCAATGGCCGAGCCAGCGAATCGCGTTGGATCATACAACTGGCCCATAGCCGAGCTAGCCAATCGTGTCGGATCATACAACTGGCCCATAGCCGAGCTAGCGAATCGCGTCGAATCATACAACTGGCCCATAGCCGAGCCAGTGAATCGTGTCGGATCGTACAACTGACCAGTGGCGGAGCCAGCGAATCCCGTCGGATCATACATGTGGTCAGCGACTGAGCCGCCCCAGCCCGGGCTATTCATGCCACCACTGAGGTCTGCGTTACCGAAGCCGCCAACGTAACTACCCACGTCGCCTCCCAGGCCCAGGCTATTCATGCCATTACTGACATCTACGTTACCGAAGCCGCCTAAGCCAACATCGAAGCTTCTTACGTCGCCTCCCAGGCCCAGGTCATTCATGCCATTACTGACGTCTATGCCACCGAAGCCCACGGCACCACCTGTGCCATTCTCCCCAGCGATTGCACCTTGTTCGCTAGACCGCCCCTCAGCCGATACCCCGTTACCACCGCTGGTGCTTTCATTTCCACGCTCACCGAACGCCTCTGCGTCCGTGACTCGCAATACCAGGTGTCCTGTCGCGCGATTGCCGACCGTCCGTTGCAGTTGAAGGATCTGCCGCGCACTGGGTCTTCGGATATGCAGGTCAGGTGCGTGCGCTGCCAAGGACGGGGACGAATCGCGCTGAACTGACCGTACGACACGCATCTTCGTCGGCGGTGTCTGTGTTTTTAATCCAACAACTTGGTCCTGTGGTCTGCGATCTGAAGGTGGCATGATGTTCTTCTCCAACGCTCGTCGTGCTGCTGGGACCCTCGTGCTTCCCTGGGAGGAATATTGATCACGGCACAGCGCCAGCATGGTGTCCCCATAAAGCAAGGAAGCGGCGGATGGGGGAATGGTTATAAGTAGCTCGGTGAGGGGCTACCATACGATCCTATCTCCCTGTCGTACACTGGGGCAGCACCAATGGTCCAAGATAACTGGGGGCCATAGGCTAGGAACGTGATGAGCAGAAAGACCTGAGTAGCAGGAGGACCAGGCACGCCACGTGCAACCAGCCGCCACTCATGATCCATGTCCGCTTGCAAGGAGCAGTCTGCCATCTCATGGACAGCTATATGTAAAGGATCATACGGCTTGGTGTGCCACGGTGGTCCTTGGGTGCCGTGATCTGGAGCGTGGTAACGCTGCCGCGACCGCCATCCAGCGCGCGACGGGCACGACGCGCGTGGCGGTCTTGCGCCTCGATGTAGCCGACCAGCAGTCAATTCGCTCCGCGGTGCGCGCCTTCAAGCACACCTATGATCGACTCGATGTCCTCATCAACAACGCAGCGGTCTACACCGCAGCGCGGCGACTGACCCCGGATGGCTTGGAGGTGATGTTGGCGACCAACCATCTTGGTCCGTTTCTCTTGACTACCTTGCTGTACGATCCAGCGGAGCTGCCAACCCCTTCGCGCATCCTCACCCTCACCGCCCCCTCGACCACTGAACTCACTTTTGATGATCTGCAGGGTACCCAGCACTGGCGTGCGGTGCGGGCCTTCGGTGCGTCCAAGATGTGCAATCTCCTCTGTACGTGTGAGCTCGCCCGGCGGCTTGCAGGCACCGGCGTCACCGTCAATGCCGTGCATCCCGGCCTGGTCAGGTCCGATTTCATGCAGGAAGCGGCCGCGCCCATCCGGTGGCTCCTGAAGCTGGTGTCGTCCACCCCAGAGCAAGCCGCCGCCGGACCCGTCTATCTTGCCTCGTCACCGGCGGTGGCTGACGTGACCGGCACGTTCTTCAAAGGTACGCAACCGATTGCAGCGAGCCCCTACGCGCACGCGCCTGCCGTGCAGCAACGCCTGTGGCGGGTCAGTGCCAAATTGACGCACGTCGCGTAACGACGTGTCAACACGAGGAACGCCGTGAACCTTCAGATCCGACCACTCCAAGAGCACGACATTGAAGCCGTCCTTGAGCTGTCCATCCTCGCGTGGGCGCCGGTCTTTCAAGCATTTGCGCAGGTACTTGGTCCAACGGTCTATGCACGCCTGTATCCTGATTGGGAGCAGAGCTAACGTGAGGCCGTAGCGGATGTCTTGCGCGCTGGCGAGACATGCACCGTGTGGGTGTCCCAACGTGATCAGAAGACCGTGGGGTTCATGTCACACCTCCTCGTATGCTGGGTGTCACCTATTGCGACTTTGCCGGGTTTCCCTCGCTCTTGGTGAATCGGTCCGTCTATCGTGCGGCGAACCGTTGGTCACCATGCGCCAGGCGCTCGCTGCCGCCAACGTCACCACCATGTCGGGAGACCCGACATCCTCTGGCGACGTGCACGATCCACGACCCGACTTCAGCGGCGATGTCCATCCGGCGCGTCGCGCGCTTAAGCAGGAACGTAGGTCAACCGGATCACATCCTCGTCCATCCGATCATGCGTCATCAGGCGGAGCGGCGGCCGCGCTCCGGCGAAATAGGGCGTGCCGTGACCCAGCACGACGGGGTGCAGGTAGATTCGATACTCATCGATCAGGCCCAGTTCGGTGAGGCTGTGGGCCAAGGCCGGGCCAGCCACTTCGATCTCCCCGTCGCGCTCGGCCTTCAGCGCGCGGATCGCGCCCGCAAGATCATCCGCAACCAGCCGGGCGTTGGGGCCGACCGCCGGCAACGAGCGCGAGACGACCCATTTCGGCTGGGTCCGCCACGCCGCCGCGAAGGCGTGTTCCGCGGCATCCCAGTCAGGATGATCGTCGTCCCAGTACCGCATGATCTCA
Organism: Herpetosiphonaceae bacterium; assembly: GCA_036374795.1. Lineage (NCBI taxonomy): Bacteria > Bacillati > Chloroflexota > Chloroflexia > Herpetosiphonales > Herpetosiphonaceae > Herpetosiphonaceae bacterium. The sequence continues at coordinate 7,143 of DASUTC010000346.1, read as the reverse complement.
TACATGTGGCGACCGTACACACTGCCCGCCTGTCCCTGCGCCTCCTGGATGAAGTGGCGAAAGAGCGTGGGGCTTGGCGCAAACGCCAGATGATCCACGTAGCCGTCCAGGGACTGGTTCATTCCGAACACGAGCTTCGCCATAGCCACGTCCTTTCCGTATCCGGCACATCCGCGCGGTTCTGCTTGCGGTATGCCATCGGGTGTCCGCGCGATCGACTGATTATAGATCGCAAGTGGGTGTTGGCGCGCGCAGGAACGCCCCATGCGCGGGCGGTGGAGCTCGCCACCGGTGGCAAGACATAGGATGGATTGGCACCGTGGGGACAGGGCGCCCTGGGTTGCTCCGTGCAAAGACGGACAGTGAGCGTGTGCTGGTCTCGCTGGGCCTGTGCAAAGCACAATCCTGGAAACCGTGGCAGCAGCGCCGTTGGAAAAGAAGCTGCACGGCGAGCCATACCTACCACTACGTACCCATGACTGAGCGAGTTCACCAAGAGCGAGGCAGACCCGGCAAAGTCGCAATAGGTGACACCCAGCATACGAGGAGGTGGGGTCATGTCAGCTCTCCGTTCAAGACTCTCGTGCCAACCAGAACCTGCGTCGCGCGCCACCTCGCACGGCGCGCGACGCTAGCAGCCATCCACCACCGTGCCTGATCCGTCACACCTCCGCGTGCGGCGTTTGGCCTCAGGCGGCGTGCGCGTGGTGGCCCGCGCGCCCCGTATAGAGGTCAAGGCGGAACAGCATGATGACGAACATGAGCGGGCACGCGAGTGTGCAGAAGTGCAGCCACCAGTCGCCCAAGCCGCTTCGAGGAAGCATGCCGAGCCACGCTCCTCCAACGAGCAGGACCCAGGCTCCGAAGGTGGCGCCCGCCATCTCCAGGTTCGGGCGCCACGCCATCCCCCGAAATCGCATCCAGGCCACCATCGGCAGCGCATAGTTGAAGGCCACGATCAGCAGCGCCACTTCGGGAAACTGGTGGCGCAGGTGAGGATACCCGATCTGCGCAGCAGTCCACAAGACCAGCAGGTTCAGAAGAATCCCGCCAGCGCACATTGTCACACACATCTCAAGGAAGTGCCGGAAGAAGTGCCCGACCTGGGCGACGCCGGAAACCGGATGTGCGTGCCCCGCTGCGTTTGCCGACGGAGCCGCCGTCGGTCGGTTGCTGACCTCATGCATCGTACCACCTCCTGCTCAGGGGGAACCCGATCGCACTACCCCAGCGTCGTGCCCTCGCCGCATGCGTTCAGGAATGCGCGCGTTTTCTGGTTGACCGCTTCAGGTGGACGTTTGCATGGAGCTAGGAAGGTAGACGGTGATACCGTGATCCGAGCCATCGTGTGCCCCCTGTAGATGCGAGGGCCGTGCCCGGACGCTGGGGTACCGTGATTGGAGCAGCGCGGTCGGAAATATGGAGGGGAAAGACGAGCAGAGCACGGCTCATCGTATTTGGGGACTACCCTACCACAGCAATGCGGGAGGTCGAGACAAGGATCGACCACCTGGAGTGAAGAAGCCTTTACCACGTGATCATCGCCAGACGCCCGGATCAGCTCGGCCTCGTCATCCACCGCAGCGCGCTCATCCTCGGTTTCAAAGACGATCGCCCGCTGGATGGTGCCGCCCTCCCGCCAGATCGAGCGGATCAGCTCACACGTGGGCAGGTATGGCCGCGCAAGGCTTCTTTTTCGTGTTGAGCAGCGCGATTGCCGCTGCCGTTACCGCCGTAGAAGACGGTGCCGTCTGGCCGCGCCAGGGTAGAGACGTACTATATCATGGTGGAATGTCCCTGCAAGCGGGCGAGCCGGGGGTGCTCGCTGGGCTGCCTACTGTAACGCGACCAGATCGAGCAGGTACGGATCGTTCACCCGCTGCGGCGCGAGCAGGCACAGGCGCAGATCGGCGTGGGCGCAGGGCCACTCTTCGAGGCCAAGCGGGCAGGAGCAGTCCTTCGAGGTAACGAGGTAGAGGCGGCCAGGCGTGGTCGCGGAGGCGATGATCAGCGTGTCGCCGCTGATGTAGTAGTCGATGGTTAGGGTATCGCTAGCTGCGACGGCATTAGCGCCGCAATGGGCGGTCGAGATTTGATGGCAGGTTCCTGCTTCATTGGTATTTGACATAATTGATATTCTCCCTTAGATCACAGAGCCATCATGGTGGAGTAGCATAAGGACGACCTGTTTAGTTGTTTCACCTGACACAACTATTCTACATCTAGTTGCACCACGTGTCAATACTAATTTCGTCACTTGACACAACTTTCACCGCCGTCTAATCTAAGGAGCGTGGCATCAGGTAGGACGGAGGGTCCATGAGTGAACAACGCTTCACGGCAAGCCAAATTGCGAAGCAGTACGACATTGCCCGGCAGACGCTGGTGCGTGCGGCCCAACGTGGGGAGATCGGGTGCAAAGTAGAGGCACCCGGCACGCGGGATGGTTGGGTCTATATGTTTACGACATCCGAGGTTGAAGCGTGGCTGGCCCGTGATCGGCATCCGGGTGGCCGCCCAAAAAGCGCAGCGATCAGCCGGACGCCGCTGCTGATCAGCTAGACGATACCTCGGAGGCGTAGCAGAGCGCGGGCGCAGCCTCAGAAACCGACACCCACGCTCTCACCGACGCTCAGATGAGCGACTGCGCTATCTTAACATGGTTCCCTTCCAGACGACGATCAAGCCGCGTTTGCACGGCTGCTACGTACCTGAACGTCGAGCAGCCATAAGACCAAATGTATGCAGCGTTTGTTCAATTCTTTGCCTCATCGCTACACTAAATGCTCTTGTCATCGACTTTATTGCAAAGCAGAAGATTGGCGGAACGTCACTTAGCTACTTCATCGTCAAGCAACTCCGTCCTCCCGCCGTCGGCTTTCAGCGCAGCGGACATCGCGTTCATCGGCGAGCGTGTGCTGGAGTTGGTCTACACTGCCTGGGACATGCAGCCCTTCGCGGTAGACGTGTGGGCGGAGTTGGACGAGGCAGGCCGGGCGCGAGTGCTGGCGCGCAACGCCGCGTGCAATCGGGACGCACCGGCCGATCTTTTTGCGCCGCGTGACGGCTTTCCGCTGCCGCCCTTCCGCTGGAACGAGGAGCGCCGGGCGCAGATTCGCGCCGAGTTGGATGCGCGGATCGCGCGGCTCTACGGCCTTACCCGCGACGAGCTGCGCTACATCCTCGATCCGGCGGACGTGTACGGGCCGGACTTTCCCGGCGAAACCTTCCGCGTGCTCAAGGAGAAGGAGATCCGGCAGTACGGCGAGTACCGCACGCGGCGGCTGGTGCTGGCGGCGTGGGATGCCGAGGAGTCGCAGCAGCCGCCGGGGCTGGTCGGCACAGGCGGCGAATCAAATCAGGTCTAAGATCGTTATGAATCATGCAGCTTCCAGATCTCCCGGTCACACTGAGTCAAGAAAGGGCAACGGATGAGCCAGCTCGAAGAGGCGTTCGATCATGAACTGCGCAGGACCTATGACGAGTCCGCGCGCGCGCTCAGCTACCGGCCAACCTATCTGCTGAACATGCTCAACGAGGTCGGCGGCGTCGAAGCCGCGCGGCGGCTGCTTGCCAAAGAGAGCGTCTCCGACGGCTTCACCACGCTGTGGGAGCGCAGGCGGCTGGATCTCGCGGTCGAGTCGATCGTGCTCAAGCCGGAGTTCGCCCCGCTCTTCAGCGCCCAGGAGCTTGACCGTGCCCGCCAGCGTCTCGCCGGTGTGGGCTACACGCCGCCCTGGCTCGGCGGTGACGATCGAGCGGACGATCCCGGCGGCGCGACAGGCACGACACAACGCTCATCAGCCGTCGAGCGGATCACACGCGCCGAGATCCTCGACGCGATCGACCGCTTCGATCGCGATCTGCGGAGCGGAGACTGGAAGGACTGGGAGCAGCGTGAGAAGTTCAGCTATGGCCTGGAGCACGAGGGCCGGTTGTACCCGGTCAAGCAGCTCATCCGCATGGCGGGCTACAACGATCCGCATACCACTCAGGCCAATCGCATCGTCGAGAACCTGGGCTTCACCATCGTCGATCTGACTCCCGCGCGTCGAACGAGTAGCTCGTCGCTGGTGGAGAGGCTGTCGCGAGCGGTGCAAAACACGGATTCCGGCGCGGCGGATCAGAGCGCTGGCGTGACTGGGGTGGATGCTGGCCTGCGCGGCGAGGATCAGATCCGTATCGCCCTCCAGACGATGGTCACGCGCGGCGGCGAGGCGACCATCCAGCAGATCTACGACGCGGTTGAGGCCCGGATGCGCGGGCAGCGCCTGTCGGAGCAGGGCAAAGCCAGCCTGCGTACCTTTATCAACCGGAACGCCGTCGAGCAAGGCTACGTCTATCCCGCCGCGCCGGGACAGCAATCCTGGCGCATCACGCCTGAGGGCAGAGCCGCGGTCGGCCAGCGTGCCGCAAGCTGGATCTTCCAGTCGAACCCTGATTACTTCGATCTGCCGGGCGCGTTGGGGGCGCTCACCGAGATGGCCTGGGAAGTGCGCCAGTATGCCGGCGAGATCCACACCAGCGACACCGTGTACCTGTGGGAGTCCGGCGATCACAGCGGCATTCTGGCGGTCGCGCGTGTGCTGACCGAGCCTGCCCCCATCGAAGAAGATGAGGCGGAGCGGCGCTTCGATCGAGATAGCGAGCGGTTCGCGGGCATCCGGCGGCGGGTACGACTCAAGATCGAGTATGTGCTGCCGGAGCGTATCCGCCGCGATGACCTACCGGCGCATCCCGTGCTCAAGGATCTGGCAATCGTCAGAGCGCCCCAGGGAACGAACTTCCCGTTGACCAACCAGCAGGCAGCGGCGCTGGCGCAGATCGTCGACGACATGCGCGACGACGAGGTTGCGGAGCCGGTGCTCACGGCGGACAGCGCGGGCGCGTCCCGATCGCTGGCCGAGTGGCAGTCGAAGGTCGAGACGACGCATCCGCTGGTGCGTCGGCTGGTCACGGAGCTGCCCGCGTGGCTACAACAGACCTTCGGCAATCGCATCGAGCTGCGGATCTCCAATAAGCCGGAGCTGGGCGTCTTCGTGCGCGACTACTGGCGGATCTACTTTGCGTTCAATCGCCGCCGCAGCCTGTACGTCCTGTTCGCCAACCCCGACGAGATGATTGTGGATCGGCTGCGGGCGGAGCTGGCGAACCCAACCAGCCTTAAGCCGCGCTCCCACGGGGCATCAAGCGGGTATCGCTTCTTCGTCAACACCGACGCCGACTATGCGCTGCTCAAGGAATTGACGCTGAGGCTGCTCGCCGACGTTGTGCCGCCTCCGCCACGCTCGGCAGCATGGCCCGACCCGAACAGCGCTCGACAGCCGTTTGTGCTCTTCTTCGGCGCTGAGCACGAGCACCAGCGATACGGCCAGAGCTACAGCTTCAGCAACTATGCCTCCGGCGACGCGCGCAAGCTCGCCGACGCGCTGTATGCCTGGCAGCAGGGCGGGCCGCCCGTCGAGGCGATCATCTACCGCCCTGGTCCGCACTACGCCTTCACCGCCTGGGCCCGGGTTAGTGGCGCGAGGCCGGAGCCGGGAGCCAGGCCCGACGAAACGGTCTGGATGCTCAATCTTGATCAGCGTGAGCTTCCCGCGCCGCTCTATCTCAAAGGCAACGCGGCGCATCTCGGCGCTGAGATTGCATGGCTGGCGAAGGGCTTGGCCTCCGCGTTTGGCTGGCGCTCGATTCGCAAGATCGACGCGACGGATTTTAATCGGATCATCGACGCGGCCCGCGCCGCCGCAGGAGATACATCAACGATGTCAGTGGCAGATGCTGCGTTCACGGTGCTTGCCAGGGCCGGAGGCGGCCCGCTCAGCCTCGCGTCCATCCTCGATCAGGGTCGGCAGCAGGGCATGATCCAGGACGGAGTATCGCACATGGAGCTGTCGAGCGCGCTGCTCGGCGATCCGCGCTTCGCCAATCTCGGCGGTGATATGTGGCTGCTGGCCGAGCCGATCGATGACGGCGACAGCAGTGGCGACGATGACGGCTTCGTGCCGCAGATCTACGCCGCGCCCGACGCCCAGTTCTGGCGGATTCACTTCCCCCGTGAGCTGTGGGACGAGGCCTGGCGCAGCAACATGGTCGGCATCGAGTGGCCGCTGGATGTGACGACCAATCAGAGCGTGCAGCGGCTCAAGCGCATCAATGTCGGCGATCGGATCGTGGCCTACGTGCAGGGCGGCACCTTTGGCGGTATCGGCGTCGTCACCCGGCGCTACACCGATATTCGCGTCACCAGCGATCCCGCCTTTCCCTCCGGCGTCTTCGGCGGCAAGTACCCCCAGCGCATCGGCGTGGCCTGGTCCGACGCGCCCGCCGCGCCCGTCGATGTGCTGGCGCAGCTCCGCGAGCCCGCCAACACCGAGCTGTACCAGCGCGTGCGCAACCCGCACGCGGTCATTCCGCTCAGCCGCGACAGCTACATCCAGATCCTCACGCTGCTGCAAGTGCATGATGCAGGCACGCCAATTGTCGAGGACGAGTCGCGCCTGCCGTCGGCCTGGGAGTCGCTGGATCAGTTTCGCGATTTCATGCAGGCGCTCTATGATCGGCCCTACACCGCGACCAAGCTGCACGCGGCGGCGCAGGAGTGGGATGATGCGTTTGTGGCCTCGATCGACCCCGAAACCTTTGCCGATGAGCTGCGCCAGCTCCGCGTGCTGCGCATCGATGACGATGGTAGCTATCGGGTCCAGCCCTACGTCGCAGGCGATCCTCTAGCCCTCCTCCGACTAATGGCGCTGGCGCTCCTGCTGCCGATCGAGGGCACCGAGGCGGCCTACCAGCTTCCGGCCAGAGCGATCGTGCCGCGCCTCCGGGCAGGAGACGGGCCGCAGCCTGCGCAGTCTTTCGCGCCGGAGCTTGGCGACGATGCGCTGCAACTGCTGGCCTGGTACGCCGAGGCCGGATATGTGACTCGTGACGGCGATACGTGGCAGACAGCCGCTGATGCACTCGCACCGCTGCCCGGCGATGATCCAGCCTCGAAGATGCACAACGACTACCTCGCCACGCTGACAGCCGAGCAAGACGGCACGCTCGCCGAGGGACTGCCGCCGATCGATGGCCGTCCGCTGGAGCCGGTCCCCGATCTGCCGCGCCGTCTGAGCGAGCTGGCCGAGGATCTGCTGA